>JAPYOO010000010.1:3705-23633 GCA_029938135.1 Bermanella sp.
GCTGGGCTTTTAACCACCCACTTTGATCATCATTATTTTCATCTTGGCTGGCAGTGACATCCCTGCCCGCCTTGTCACTCATGGCTTGAGCCGGTACTGCCTTACCCCACAGTTTCAATAGGTAGTCCACCGACAAATTGTGAAAACGATATTTCTGATTGAAGGTGAAATTTTGCTGGCGTCCAGCTATAAACAGGCGCACAAAATTATCGTGTTTATCATCCTGATGGAACACCTCATATTCAATACCCAAGGACTTAAGCGGGCGTTTGCAATCCAGCTGCCAGCTAAACTGCACAGCATTAATATGACTAAGTGCACGCTGCTGCACAGGGCTTGTCTCACAGAGCTGGCCATCATTTTTCACTGCAAAACCCTGTGAAATAGTCTGGGCCAGCGACACACCAGCCTGCCTTGGCAAAGTATCAAGACCTTTCTGGGGTCGGGTATACACAAGCTTAAGCGTAGAGTGCCCCACCTGAATGCTAGTGTCGGTTACCCCGGCTTCGTGAGCCTGAAGCGCATTGGTGAAAGTGAGCAAAACCAACATTAAAAGTGGGGTCATCATCTGCTTACTACCTTCTACGAGGCTACAGGTGGCAGTGGGCAACCTTCAGGAGGCTCGGACCCTTCTGGTGGTAACTCTCCCTCAGGTGGCTGCGGGCATTCAGCACCTAGCTCACCGCCGGGCAAACCAGCATCGGCCTTTTCAAATGAGGCGTCGGGGGTGCCGCTAAAACACGCTAATACCCAAGGGTAACTATCAGTGACATAATAGCCGTACTGACCATTCACCGTCATACCATTGCATTCATCTAAATCACCGCTGGTGCTGAATTCCCAGTCATTCACATAGGTGCCGTCATAGTCGGCTGAATTCAATTCATTCTCGCTGGGATTCAAACCTTCAATGGCCACCCTATTACCCGTTTTTAAGCTGTAACCCGATAGCGCTTTTCTTAACGCACCTGTGTCTGGGTCTAAGAAGTAACTTCCAAATATAGGGAAACCATCGGCGGCAAAACCAATCACAGGAGAGCCGTCTGGGCCCGGGTTATCATCAAACATGGCCATGGGGTTGCCATGGTAATGGTATTGTCCGGTGGGCTGGGTATGGGCATTGTGGGCGTCAGCACCAAACTTATGATCAACGCCCAGCGGATCTAACAACCAAGGGGCTGTATCGTTACAGCCAATGGCGGTATTGCCATCATCGCCAGCATCTGGACTGGCTGGGGCATAACAACCGGCCGAAAGTATGTCCAATACTACGCCGTTTAGAAAAATGGCATCTTCCGAGCCTTGTGTTAATGCAGTGCTGCTGGCGGCCATAGTCGCATCACGTACAACACTGAGCTGTAAGGCATATTCAGAGGTAGGCGTGGCAAAGTGCGCACTGGCATCATTAAAATCATGGTTAGGAATACTGTTGGAGGTGAACGTACAGGTATCACTGGTATTGGAAATATCCATGCTGGCTTCAAAACCCATGTTTTGAGTAATATCCAACACCGAGGCCGTTAAGGCATTGCTGTAGTCGGCGCAATCAGCGCTTTGCTGTGTAAAAATGGCGTAAGCAATATCTATGGCTGCACTGTCTTCCTCACCACCCGCTGACACTCCCCCATCCGCCCCGCAGCCCTGTAAAACTAGACCTGCACTTACCAAAATGGCTGCCCCTAGGGTTAAACGTTTATTGATGCTGTTTTTTTTGTGATTCATATTCACGCCTCTAATACTTAGTGATGACTAACTTGATTCTTTATTAAAGAATGAGGTGAATATTACCCAGGGAATGTGGAGCAATTATGCAACAAATAAGGAAGCTGGCTGGGGCGCCCTATTTACTCAATCAGCCGCCATTATCTACCCTAGGGTCTACACTGCCTTTAGGGGTAACCTTTTAAATAATACGGCGCATGAAACCGCCATACACATTCAGTTAGAGGCAGGCGTATGGCACAAACCTTATTCGACAAGTACGGAGGCTTTGATACTTTTAGCTCTGTGGTCAGTAATTTTTATCAAAAAATTCTAGATAGCAGCCAACTTAGCCACTATTTTGATGGCATTAAGATGGAACGGCTCATGTCCCACCAAACCAGTTTCATCTCTAAGGCCCTAGGCGGGCCCGATAAATATGAGGGCCGTGATCTCGTGGCCGCCCATAAAGGTTTTAATATCAGCGATCCCGATTTTTTGGAGATGGCAGAACTTTTAGAGGAGGCCTTAGAAGAAGCAGGCGTGGAGGCAGCGGATGTTGCCAGTATCATTGCGGTGATTACGTCCCTTAAAGATCAAGTGGTTGGCCGTTAGGTGGGTAAAAAAATCAAGCATAGTCGCCACTAACATGTCGCTATTATTGCAAGAACTGTTTGAACTGTTAGATGTTGGTGTGGGTATTTTCTGCCCGGATTCTCTGCGGCTGGTTGAAAGCAATGTATTACTAAAAGAATGGTTTAGACTGGAAAAAAGCAGCGACTTATTATCCGACCATTTAACCCAAGATGATTTTGCTCGATTGCAAAAATCCATATCTAAAGGCCGAATATTTCGATTAAATAAGTTAGTTAGCATAAATTCTCGCCTAGAAAATATCAGTTTCAAGGCACACTTAACCACACTATCCGATCAAAAAAACTACTTATTTGTTCAAGGGATGATCAATAATTCCGAGCGTGAAAGCAAACGCATCATGAAGGAATACACCATTATTGAAAAAAAGAATAAAAAACTCCTAGAGCAGGAAAAAGAAAAAGCCTTAGCGGCCAACGAAGCCAAAAGCATGTTTATTGCCACTATGAGTCATGAGTTACGTACTCCCATGAATGGCATATTGGGCATGGCTCAAAAATTGCGAAGCGGCCAACTGGATTTTACACAGCAGCGTTCGGTTCGAGCTATTGAGAGTTCTGGCAAGCAACTGCTGGCCATTATTAATGAAATTTTAGACTTTTCTAAAATTGAATCCAATAAGTTGGAACTGCATGCACAGACCACAGATGTGAAAAGCCTCACTCTGGACGTGTTAGAGATCTGCAGCGGCGGCATTGAAACCGGCGACAAAGTAACCATAAGCGCAGACATTCCATCAAGCCACATTCCCCACATTCTAGTTGATGATGTTCGCTTGCGGCAAATACTCATAAACTTGTTATCAAATGCCATTAAATTCACCGAACAAGGTTCAGTGGTGATTGCCTTAGATCACCAGTTAGTGGATGAAAAACATGCGCAGCTGGTCTTTACCATCACAGATAGTGGCATTGGCATGCTGCAAGAAAAAATAGATCATTTATTTGAAGCCTTTACCCAGCATGATGCCTCTACTACTCGTCGCTATGGAGGCACAGGGTTAGGGCTTGCCATATGCGATCAACTTGTTGAACTCATGCAAGGGGACATTAAAGTCACCAGCGAATTAGGTAAAGGCAGTGAATTTAAAGTGCTGTTAACCTTACCCATCGCCGACCTTAAACATGAACTAAAAAGCCAAGCTGAGGGTGAAATACAAGACTCAGTAGAGGCCCAGAAAAACCTACAAACACTGGATATCAGTGGCAAAAAAATTCTCATTGCCGAAGACACCCCCATCAATCAAGAAGTTATTATCATGGCATTGGAAGACTGTGATGTGGATATATGTATGGCCAATGATGGCCAACAAGCCTTAGAGTTTTTCAAGAAATCTCATTTTGACATCATATTAATGGATTGCCTAATGCCAGTAATGGACGGTTTTCAAACCGCCCGCGCCATTCGAAAGCTAGAAACCAATGGGCACCATATTCCTATCATTGCCATTACCGCCAGCACCACTGATGAAATAGCCCGTCAATGCCATGAGGCTGGCATGGACGATGTGATGCACAAACCTTTTAATTTTGAGGTGCTAGTAAACAAAGTTAAACACTGGGTAAACCAAGACCAAAAACCATCATAAGGAGCCGCTTAGAAGTTAAGCACAAGCCTCTATCCACCTAAGCGCATGTTGCCACAAACCCTGTTCATTATGCTTTTTAAAATAGCCAAAATGCCCTATATTTTTTTGTCCAAAGTGTTCGGGGGAAATTTTCACTATGGATTTATCCGCTTTATCATAAAAACTATGAAGCTGCTTAACCGCTTTCATGGGGGCAAAAGCATGATCATCGGTTAGCTGCACAAAACACATTTTTTTGGTCAAGCTTGAGAAATAGGGTCGATACGGCTGCCCGCTTTCATCACAAATATAATGTGAATTCCGACACCACTGCCCCCACTGCCTTGCTATTTTTTCGGGTAAGTTTTCGCCCCCCATTAATACCCCCGGAAAATAACCCAATACACGACTGAGTAACGGGATCAGTAAATACCATATAAGCCATAATTTTGGCTGGGATATTAGCCCCCAGTTTCGCCAGTTACCACTTTGAGCCGCCACTAAATAAACACTCGCAAGTTTAGTATTAAGTTTGGCCAGACCTATTATTTGCCCACCCACGCTATGACCAATGCAATGCCAGTTAAGCGCTGGAAACTCCATGTCTGCCCAGGCAATAACCCCATTAAAATCTTGTTCACCCCAAGCTTTCATGGTTAAAGAATTGTCTCGTAGCGGCTTAGTAATTGAGTCCCCTATACCCCGATAGTCGTAGGTGATGACGGTATAACCTTGTTCACATAAAAAATGGGCAAAGGCACGATAATAGTGACGCCCCACAGCGGTGGCGCTATTAATAATGATGCCCGCCCGCGCGGGGCCAATGGGGTTAAAAAGTGTTGCGGTAATGGCGGTGCCATCTTGCGTATACAAGGTGAAATCTTTCATGGTGAAATCCACTGAGGTTTTAAGCAGTTTAAAACCTCACTGCAACGACGACAAACGCGTTTTACCCCCTCTTCACACAAGAATTACTTATCTGACTCAAGCTGAGAAATCAGCGCTTTAAGCCAGCGTTTAAACGCTATTATTTCAGGGTTTTGAGCATTTTCTAAGGTATACACTAAGTATAAATCTCCGTAGTCGCAGACTTGATCACCAAACGGCGTAATAATTTTTTCATGGGATAAACTGGTATTAATTACCGGTTTAAAACCCATTGCCAAACCCAAACCCTGTTTAACCGATTCAATCACCGCCTGATAATTATCTAGGGTAATGGTTTTTTTAGGGCTTGATTCATATGCAAATTGTTTTAACCAATGGGGCCAACTGTAGGTATCCACTGACATATTAATCATTTTATGCATAGACATATTAGCTTGCTGGTTTTGTGGAATGCTTTCCCAGTACGCTTCACTGCACAGCGGCGTAATATGCACTTTACTCAACCATTCATAATGCAAGCCTTTTTCGTCGCCCTTTTGGTGACGAATAGCCACATCCGCTTCTCCCAGCGTTAAAGCAGCCAGTTTAGTTTGTGAAAATATCTGTACGTTTTGATTTGGATATTGATTTTTAAACGATTGAATATTAGGAATGAGCAAAGCATTGGTTAAAAATGGAATGCAACTTACGTTAAAAACTTTTTGACGTTGGCTCGCCAATAATTCGGTGGTGGCCTCTTGTAAAGTATGCATACCTATTTTAACTTTTTTAAAATAGGTATTCCCTTGAGGGGTTAATTTTAATGCACGGTTAAGGCGCTCAAACAATTGTACATTCAATTGTTTCTCTAATGCCCTAATTTGATGACTCACCGCAGCAGGCGATATAAACAGCTCTTTTGCAGCGTCTTTAAAACTTAAGCGACGGGCAGCGGCCTCAAATACACGTAATGCATTGAGCGATGGCAAACTCATTATTATATTTTCCCTGTGAGCTTTAAAAACATGCATATATTACTGCATATAAACAAAGCCCACCACTCAACACAGCCATAGATATATGCAAATCATTCTATGACGAAATAATACATAACAAAAAGTTATTAGCCTTAGACCGGTAATTG
Organism: Bermanella sp.; assembly: GCA_029938135.1. Lineage (GTDB taxonomy): Bacteria > Pseudomonadota > Gammaproteobacteria > Pseudomonadales > Oceanobacteraceae > Bermanella. The sequence goes on from JAPYOO010000010.1 coordinate 9,639, forward strand.
TTTAGCGTGCCCTATACTCAGTTGTTACGGGACAAAAACTATCTCATGGAGGAGATTACCTTGGCCACCAATGCTGAATACCAACAGTTCATGGACAATTCTCTGGCTAATCTCGCCGGTGGTGATTTTAACAATATTAATTTTGAACAGTTTGAGTTTAATCCCGCCCAAGCCAAGAGCATCACCTCTCTCAAAAAATTACAGAGCCGCTTTACGGATATCGTTGGCCAAAACAAGCTCTTTGCTAAGGGCATCATCCGCTTGGATATCCCCAAACAAGGCAGTGGCGACCCACTCTACGAGTCATTCGTTGAGAACCTGCAGATGCAACAAACCATAGTCTCCATTCTGGCGGATGTGGCCGTGGGAAACTATGACATTACAGTGGAGAAAAAACACCAGGACGATCAACTCAGCCAGGCTCTGGGACAGATCATAGGCAACTTAAAAGAAGTTGTGAAGCAAGCCAATACAGTGGCCCAAGGGGATTACCGTGCCAACATTAAGGCCCGCAACGAACAAGACAGTTTGGGTATCGCATTACAGTTAATGACCCAGAGCCTGCGCGAGGCCTCTGGCGTCACCGAAGCCATCGCTGTCGGCGACTTTAATCAACGAGTGGAAGCCAAGGGCAGCAATGACCTGCTCGCTAACTCCATCAACAACATGGCACAGAATCTAAAAGAGATCACCGCTCAAGCCAACGATATCGCCCAAGGAGATTTCAGTGCCGAAATACAACCCAGAAGTGACAAAGACGAACTGGGTAAGGCGCTGTTTTTAATGACCCGCAGTCTAAGAGACGTGGTGAGTGTCTCTGAGGCCATCGCCATTGGTGATTATTCGGTGAAAGTCACCGCTAAGGGTGATAAGGACAGACTGGCCGGCGCCATTAATACTATGGTGGACAACCTGCAATCGGTAGTGGCCCAGGCCAAAAATATCGCGCAGGGGGATTATGCCGCCGAGGTACAACCCTTAAGTGACAAGGACGAACTGGGCAAGGCCCTGTTTGCCATGACGCTCAGTTTAAGGGACATAGGCGCGGTGGCCGAGGCCTTGTCCAAAAATGATTTTGATCAAAAGGTTCAGGTAAAAGGCGAGCGCGATCTGCTGGCTAATTCCATCAATAACATGGTGGATAACCTACGTGTCATGACCAGCGACGCTAAGCGTGAAGACTGGATAAAATCGGGTCACGCCCAGCTGGCCGATAAAATGCGTGGTGAATTAAACCTGGAATCGTTGGCCGACAACGTCATCACCTTTTTGTCTAAATATACTAATTCCCAGGTGGGGGTTTTTTATCTGGCGGATGAGGCCCGTAATCTTACCCTAGCCAGCAGCTACGCCTATAAACGCCGTAAAAATTTATCGGATACCATAGCCGTAGGCGAAGGCACTGTGGGTCAGGCGGTAAAAGAGAAACAACTCATTGCGATCTCAAACGTGCCCAAGGATTACATTACGGTGAGCTCCGGTTTAGGGGAAGCCACTCCTAACGCCGTGTTGGCCCTGCCCTTAGTGGTGGAAAATACAGTGAAGGGGGCCATTGAGTTGGGTTCATTTGGGGAATTCAGCGATGAGGCATTTGAACTGTTTGATCGAGTGTCCGAGAGCATCGCGGTGGCCATTAATTCCGCCCGCGACCGTACTAAAATGCAAGACCTACTGGAAGAGGCGCAACGCACCACAGAGGAATTACAAACCCAACAGGAAGAATTGCGTTCGTCTAATGAAGAGTTAGAAGAACAAACCGAAACCATCAAGCGTAGTGAAGCCGAACTGAAAACCCAGCAGGAACAATTACAAGCCAGCAACGAAGAGATGGAAGAAAAAAACCAATACCTGCAAAGACAAAAATCTGAGATCGAGACTAAAAATAGAGCCATCGAAGAGTCCAGTTTTAAATTGGAAGAAAAAGCCAAAGATCTGGAGATGTCCAGTAAATACAAGTCGGAATTTTTGGCTAATATGTCCCATGAGTTGCGTACCCCGCTCAATAGTTTGTTAATCTTGGCCAAGATGCTCATGGAGAACAAAGAGCAAAACCTCACCGAACGGCAAATTGATTCAGCCAAAATTATATATAACGGCGGCAACGATCTGCTGGCTTTAATTAACGACATATTAGATTTATCCAAGGTAGAAGCCGGTCAGATGAGCCTAAAAATAGACGAGGTGCCCTTGGCCATGATCGAAAACGAGGTGCGCAGTCAATTTGAACCTTTGGCCAGCGAACAACCCTTCGAGTTTAAGGTGTTTCTAGACCCAGATCTGCCAGCCAGCTTTGAGACCGACCGCCAACGCACCATGCAAATTATTAAAAATTTACTGTCCAACGCCTTCAAATTTACCCGCGAGGGTGAGGTGGTATTCCGAGCTTTCTCCCCTGGTGGCCACGTGCAGTTTAAACAGCCACATCTTAACAATCACAACTGCTTGGGTTTTGCGGTGGTGGATAGCGGTATCGGCATTGCGCTCGAGAAACAGCGCAGCATCTTTGAGGCCTTTCAGCAGGCCGACGGGTCCACCAGTCGCGATTACGGTGGCACCGGCCTGGGCTTAACCATTAGCCGTGACTTGTGTGCCCTATTGGGTGGCGAGATTCAGGTGGAGAGTGAAGAGGGCCGTGGCAGTACCTTTATTATTTACCTGCCCTTTAAAAACGACGGCAAACATTCCGAGCGTGCGCCCCTGTCATTGAACGCCGCCTCGTTTACCAGCCAGGGTCAGGAGTCTCACCAGAGCAGCCGAGGCACCTCTTCCTTGGCAAACGATGCACCAACACCTGCACAGCAGCCCACCCTGCAATTAAAATCCAGCCCGGGCAGTGGTACTTTTCAGTCCGGTACTTTGGCCAGCAATGCGATTCCGGTGTTTATCGGTGACGATCGGGAACAATTAAAACCCGACAGTAAGTCTGTGTTGATCGTGGAAGATGATCGTGATTTTGCCAGCGTGCTCACCGGTATCGCCCACGATAAAGACTACCTGTGTCTGGCGGCGGGCGATGGCAAGACGGCCTTGCAGATGGCCCAGCATTATCAACCCAGCGCTATCTTGCTGGATCTGGGTCTACCCGACATAGACGGTTTAAAGCTGTTGGACATGTTCAAACAAGATTTAAACACCCGCCATATTCCGGTTCACGTGATCACGGGCCGCGAGGTACTGGGAGAAACCCTCACCCGGGGCGCAGTGGGGTTCTTGCACAAACCCACCAGTGCCGAAGAACTGAACAATGTATTTAGCATCTTCGATCGTTACCTCACCAACAAAGACAAAACTATTTTGATCATCGAAGACGATGACGTTTACCGTAATAGCTTAAAAGGCTTGCTGGAACATAAAGACGTGCAGATTACCGAGGCCATCAACGGCGAAGAAGGCATTCAACTGATTAATGAACGCGACTTCGACTGTGTGATCTTGGACATGGGTCTGCCGGACATGACAGGCAGCGAACTATTGAAGCGCCTAAGCGACAATAAAACCAAAACCTTGCCGCCCATCATAGTGAACACCGGCAGAGATTTAACCGAAGATGAATACAAAGAACTGAATAAATACACTGATGACATCATAGTGAAAGGCACGGACTCGTCGGCACGCCTGCTGGATGAGGTGACTCTGTTTTTACATCAAGCCGAAGCCAATTTGCCCACCGAGCAGCGCAAGACATTGCAAATGCTACACGATGATAGTGCCGCCTTGCAGGGGCACACGGTATTAATGGTGGATGACGATCTTAGAAATACCTTTGCCTTGTCGAACCTATTAGAAGATAAGGGGCTGGAGGTGATCGTGGCGGAGAACGGGCAGAAGGCGCTGGATGAATTGGAAAAACACCCGGAAATAGAACTGGTGTTGATGGATATTATGATGCCCGTGATGGATGGCTACGAGGCCATGGAAAAAATTCGCGCCCAGAAAAAGTTCAAGGACCTGCCGATTATTGCGCTTACCGCTAAGGCCATGAACGAGGACAAGAGCAAGTGTTTAAAAAGCGGCGCCAACGATTATATGAATAAACCTGTGGATGTGGACAAACTTTTATCATTGATAAAGGTCTCCATTAATTGAGCAGGTAGCAGCCGTTTTTAATTTGCTAGTTATTGAACTGTACCGGTTTGATCTACTGGGCCGTGATGAAAGCTCAGCCTAGATTCTTATATAAGAAAAGTGGAGTTGTAATTGGACGCCAAACAAATTGCTGAAATTGAAGTAGACGTACTACTAGAAGCTATTCGCCTGCGCTACGACTACGATTTCAAAAACTACGCCCGCGCTTCATTGAAGCGACGTGTGCATAGCCTATTGGCGAAAGAAAATCTTGAGATGCCCTACCAGCTTATTCCACGTATTTTATACGACCAAAATATTTTTGATAAATTTTTATCCGAGATGTCGGTGACGGTCACCGAACTGTTCCGCGACCCGCCGTTTTTTAAATCCATTCAGGAAGTCATATTCCCAGTATTAAAGACTTACCCCTATTTTAAAATTTGGCACGCAGGCTGTGCTACCGGTGAAGAAGTGTATTCTCTGGCCATATTATTAAAAGAAGCTGGATTGCTGGATAAGGCCAAAATTTATGCCACCGACTACAACAAACGCTCCCTAGATATTGCTAAGGCCGGCATCTACAATGCCGACAATATGGAGAAAAACAGCGAGGCGTATTTGAAGGCCGGTGGGAAAAAAACCTTAAACAATTATTACACACAGCAATACGATGCCTTTAAGTTTAATGATGAGCTTAATAAAAACGTCACTTTCGCCTATCACAACCTAGTGAAAGACGGTGTATTTGGTGAGATGCACATGGTGATCTGCCGCAACGTATTGATCTATTTTGACAAGGATTTACAAAACCACGCCTTCACGCTGTTTGATAACAGTATGGTTAAGCGTGGTTTTTTGTGTTTAGGCAGCAAGGAAACCATAGATTATTCGGTGCTTAAAAGTCAGTACGAAACCTTTTCCAAACCCAATAAAATTTATCGTAAGATAAACTAACATGGTCAAGCCAGATATCTCAGTTATTGTTGTTGGAGTATCCCAGGGAGGCCTAGAGGCCTTGGGTATTCTATTGGAAGCGTTGCCGCTGGAATTTGAAAAATCCATCATCATAGTGCAACACCGAGCTGCCGACAGCGACAGCTACCTGTCGGAACACCTTAATTTAATTTCACCCTTGCAGGTGAAAGAGGCGCAAGATAAGGAACCCATATTGCCAGGCGTCGCCTACGTCGCCCCAGCCGATTATCACTTGCTGGTAGAGAAACAAGGCACCCTTTCGTTATCGGATGATGAGCGGGTCAACTATACCCGCCCCGCCATCGACGTGTTGTTTGACTCGGCTGCCGATTGTTATGGGCCAAGGCTGATGGGGGTGGTGCTCACAGGCAATAACTCAGACGGTGCCAGAGGGTTAAAAACCATCAAGGACCTGGGTGGCACTACGGTTATTCAGGATCCTGAAGATGCTCAGGTGCCTGCCATGCCTTTGGCAGCGCAGGCTATTACGCAGATAGATCACACTCTCTCCCTGGTAGGTATCGCAAAATTGTTAAGCAACTTGTAAAACTCCCTAAGCCGTGACTAGAATAATATATGGACACGATACGGGTATTGATCATTGACGACTCAGCTTTGTTGCGGGCCGTATTGCGGGCCGTGCTAGATGAGGCGCCGCAAATTCAGGTGTGCGGTGAGGCCTATGACGGCTTCGATGCCCGCGAAAAAATCAAACAACTCAATCCGGATGTGATTACTCTGGATGTGGAAATGCCCAACATGGACGGCATTACCTTTCTACGTAATCTCATGCGCTTGCACCCTATTCCCACTATTATGGTGTCCGCCCATACCCAAAAAGGCTCACAGCTGGCAGTGGAGGCGCTGGCCTTAGGGGCGGTGGATTGTGTGCATAAACCCAGTGGTGACGATATAGAAAGCATCTCTTCCGAGCTTGTCGAAAAGGTGATTTTGGCGTCCCATTATCAGGTGGCCAACCACCCCAGTGAATACCCAACTCAGGAGCACGTGCTTGAGAGTAAGGGACATTATATTAAAGACAGACTCATAGCCCTAGGTGCCAGCACCGGCGGCATACCGGCCATAGAGCGAGTGATCTCTATGCTGCCAGTTGATTGTCCGCCGGTGGTGATCGTGCAACATATACCTCCCCTTTTCTCCACTTCCTTGGCGAATCGTATGAATAATAAATACCCCATTAACATTTATGAGGCTTATGACGGCCAGCCTATTAAGGCGGGCTGTGTTTACTTGGCCCCCGGCGACGACCACTTAGAGGTCATTAAAAAAGCGGGGCGTTACTTTTGTAAGTTACACAAGGGCGAGACGGTTTGTTATCAGCGTCCAGCGGTGGACGTTTTATTTGAATCCGTGGCACTGGCCACGCAAGGCAACGCCAGTGCGGCCTTGTTAACCGGTATGGGTAAGGACGGTGCTGTGGGTTTACTTAGTATGAAACAACAGGGTTGTTTTACGGTGGTGCAGGACCAAGCCAGCAGCACTGTGTGGGGCATGCCGGGGGAGGCATATGCTATGGGGGCGAGCGAAAAAGCCGTGCACCTTAACCGCATTGCATCACTATTATTAATTTCTTGTATTAACAAAGGCAGTCACCATGACCACAAGTGAAATTATCTTTGCAGTGGACGATGAAACGTCCATGCATTTTGTGTATGAAGAAATACTGGCCGAGCATTATAATTTGCATTGTTTTACACGTCCCCAAGAGATGCTGCACATGCTTGATAACATTAGGCCGAACCTCATCATCATGGATATTGGTTTAGGGGAAATGAGCGGCTATGAGTTATGTGAGACCATAAAACAAAAAGAAGGCATGACATTGGTGCCGGTGGTATTTGTGAGCGGACACGATTTTTCAAACGATAAAGGCCGCGCCTTTTTCAGTGGTGGCTCGGAATACGTCATGAAACCTATAGATAAAGCCTCCTTTAATAAATTGATAAAAAAACTGATTGAGGATCATCAACCGATTACGGACCCAGATGGATAATAAACTCATTAAATAAGCTTAAAATATTCTGCCGAACCAATATCATTATTCGTTATAACTATATTAATGTTTATATTGAAAGCTACTAGATCTATTTGCGGCCTCAGGTTCCATTATACTAAAGACTATATTGATCAAAATAGTTTCTATTGAGGTAAATTTGAGTCACGAAAATAAAATATTAATTGTGGATGACAACGAGGCCAACCGCTTTTGTGTGGAATCTATTTTAATGCCCCTTAAGTTATCACCTTTCCAAGCTTGCTCTGGGGATGAAGCCTTACAACAAATTCTCAGCCATGACTTTGCTGTCATTTTGCTTGACGTTGAAATGCCAGGTTTAGATGGCTATGAAACCGCCAAACTCATTCACAATAATAGACGTTTCAAAAATGTGCCCATTGTGATGGTCACCGCCAGAGAATACAGCAAACAGCAATACCTTCAGGCCTATGAAGCCGGTGCGGTGGACTTTATCACTAAACCCATCGAGCCCATTATTTTAATTAACAAGGTTAAGCAGTTTGTGGAGTTGCACCAACAACGATTAGCGGCGCAACGTTTACAACTGGAGCACGAACAATCGGCGGCTCGTATTCATGCGTTATTAAACAGTGCTGGTGAAGGTATTTTGGGCATCAATTTGTGTGGTCAAATTACCTTTGCCAACCCCAAAGCGGCCCACATTTTAAAAATGACGCAACAAGAATTATTGAAAAACAACCTGCAACATTTTTTAGCCAGTGAGATAAATGCTAAAGACAATACAAAAAACAAAGGGAATTTTGACTTGGCCGAGGGTCGCTCCGACATCGCTGAATTATTGGCCATGGAAAATAATGCTAGCATTCACAAAGAACGCTGGGTCAGTGCCGAAGGCGATGCTTTTTATGTGGAGTTTAGTTGTGAAATTACCCACGATGCTTTAGGGGCTAGAAACGGCGGCGTAGTGATGTTTCAAAATGTCAGTGAACGCCGTGAAATTGAGCAGCGATTAGTGAAACTGGCTAATTTTGATTCACTCACTAACTTGGCGAACCGCGCCTATTTTCATGATGCCCTAGGCCGCGCCATTGCCCGCAGCAAACGCAACCAAGAAGTTTTGGCCTTATTATTTTTGGACTTAGACCACTTTAAAAATATTAATGATACGCTGGGCCATGATGCTGGTGATCTGTTATTGCAAACGGTGGGTGAACGCATAGTGGCCAGTATACGTGAAGGTGACCTTACCGCCCGCCTTGGGGGGGACGAGTTTGCGGTAATTTTACACGACCTAAATTCCTCCACCGCCGCCGCTCACGTGGCCGAGAACATAATTAAAAATATTCAGAGGCCCGTTAATTTATTGGGAAACATGATTAGCGCCAGTACAAGCATTGGCATCGCTATTTACGATGAAGAAACCATGGCACAGGATGAGTTTACCAAGGCGGCTGATACCGCTATGTATGCGGCCAAAACTTCCGGGCGCAATCACTATCGATTCTTTGACCCTGAGATGCAAAAAAAATCAGATGAAAAAAACCGCATTCAAATCAGTCTTCGGGACGCCATCAGTAAGGGCGAGTTGTGCGTTTTTTATCAACCTAAAGTAGACATTAATACTCATAAAATTGTCGGCATGGAAGCGTTAATACGTTGGACGACACTGGAGGGGCTAAGCATTCCGCCCGATATTTTTATTCCCATCGCCGAAGAATCCGGCCAAATTTTAGAGTTGGGGGAATGGGTCTTTAAGGCCGTTTGTGAGCAGATACAGCAATGGCAAAAACTGGACAATTTCGCTAACTTAGTAATATCCGTTAACGTGTCGGCCATACAACTTAAGGCGGGGAATTTTCATAAACTAGTGCAAAGCTGTTTACAACGATTTGATTTCCCAGCCCAACAGCTTGAGCTGGAGCTTACCGAGACCGCGGTAATGGATAACCCAGAATTAACGGTAAAGGAACTGCAACTCATTCATGACATGGGGGTACGCATATCCATCGATGACTTTGGTACTGGGTATTCGTCGCTTAATTATTTAAAACGTTTTCCCATTGATGTACTTAAAATTGATCGCTGCTTCATTAAAGATATTGGTGATGATAAATACGACGAAGAGATTATTAAGATCATGGTGGCCATTGCGCATACTATGGGCGTGCAAGTGGTGGCAGAGGGTATAGAAACAAACCAGCAGCTGGCCTTCTTGGTATCCATTGGCTGCGATATGGGCCAGGGTTACCTGTTCAGTAAACCCATAGACGTGCCATCAAGCGTCGACATTATTATGAATATTCATAGTGTATTAGATGCCTGCATGGACGAGCTTGATAAGTATATGGAGGATAAACATATTTTGTCCGTGCCCAAGTTAACGGCACAAGGTTTATTTATAAAATAGCCTGCAAAGTAAGCCTTATGTACAGGATATATATGGCAGGCTTATTATCGAAAAGTCTTTAATTTTCAAAACTGTATTCAATTTAAAAAATGACACTTAACGTTAGCCCTTTGTGCTAGAGCCTAAAAGATAGGCTTCTTGTTTGTCGGTCCACATGGGGAATTTAGCCATGGCCTTAGTAAACACCCCCTGTTGTAGATGCCTGTTAAGCCAGTCCCGCAATTTTGGATACGGAGTTTGTAAATACCATTTACGGTCCACCCGTGCAAATTGCCGTACAAATGGTAATAAGGCGTAATCGGCTAGACTGGCGGTGGCGCCAAAAAAGTAGTCTTGTTCTTGTAAGGTATGTTCAAGTTCAGCTATAAATACCTCGCACTGACGGCGGTAATAAAGCTGTGAGAAATCATAGTAACGACTTGCGTGTTTGTATTTTTCTAAGACGGCTATAAATTCATCATCGTTTTTTTTAATTAATGCCAACATATCATCAAGAACAGTGGGTGTAGCTTTGTGCAGTAAATCATGTGGATCATTTTCTTTTAGGGCCCATAACATAATATCCAGACTTTCATCTATTACCGTTAATTCGCTCCCTTCTTCACCCATAATCACCAAAACTGGAACCGTGCCTTTTTTTGATACAACTAACATTTCGGCCGGTTTATTGTTCAAGGTAATGGCACGCACCATCACTTTTTGTTGGGCCATTAATAAGCCTAAGCGTGCACGCATAGCATAAGGGCAATGTTGCAGTGAATATATATACGGGTGAGGCATTAAGGTCTCAGAACAATTAAAGGGCAACAAAAGATTAAACGCTAACATTTTATGGCACATAAAACCCGCGGTAATCGTTAAAATCTACCCTCTCTCGCCTGAAATATACGCGGCCGTCAGCGCATGATCGGGATTATCGAATAAATTTTGGCACTGGCCAAACTCGATCAATTTACCCACCCGCTCTGTCATCCAAAAAAATGCAGCGTAGTTGGCAACACGTCGAGCTTGCGCTAAATTATGAGTCACAATGACAACCGTGTAACGCCCGCGTAAACGTAATATTAAATCTTCCACTATGGCCGATGCAATAGGGTCCAGTGCACTGCAAGGTTCATCCATTAATAGTACGTCGGGATCTAATACTATCGCGCGTGCGATGCATAACCGTTGTTGCTGGCCGCCCGACAATAACAAAGCCGACGAATCTAGACGGTCACTTACCTCTTCCCACAATCCCACATCACGTAATGCTGTTTCGATTTTTTGTTGTCGCAGTTTCCGAGATTTCACTCCGTGTTCTTTTAAAGGCAACTCAAGATTTCGTCTTATCGATAGTGGGAATGGGTTAGGCTTTTGAAAAATCATGCCGATACGACGGCGCAGGCCAAGTACATCAACAGGATCATTCAATAAATCTTGCCCCTCGAATATTATTTGCCCACTGACGTTAGCCTGTGCTGATAGGTCGGTTAGTTTATTCAGTGTTGTAAGAAAGCTGGTTTTACCGCAACCAGACGGGCCAATCAATGCCGTAATACATCCCTTATAGATTTCAAGAGAAACCTGATCTAATACTGTCTTTTGTCCATAAGCCACAGACAGGTTTGTAATTTTTAAGTGAGGCGTCGGCACACAACAAGGTGCTCCCGATTCAATGCCACCTATGGTGTAGGGTATATTACCGTTGTCATCATTCATGAAGCGAATACTCTTTTACTAAACCAGCGATCCATTAAACTTTGCGCCAGTGTATTTAATATAATGATCAAAATTATCAGTACCAATGCCGAGGCATACGCTGCGTCATCGCCACCCGTCACATTCATTGACAAGTCGTATATGTGTACAGCCAGTGCTCGACCAGAATCCAGTAATGAATCTGGCATACGATCCACATAACCACTGGTAAAAACCAGAGCTGCAGTTTCTGCGGTTGCACGACCAATACCTAAAATAAGACCCGCTACAATGGCCGGTGTCGCCGCAGGCAATAATATGTGCCAAATAGCCGCACTGCGTGTCATACCCAGCGCGAGTGCACCTTGGCGCCAGTCGTTATTCACCGCAGACAAACCCGATTCACAGGTACGAATAAAAATGGGTAAAATCATGCAGGCCAAGGTTAAGCCCCCTGATAAAATGGAAAACCCCATACCTAAATAGAGACTAAAAAATGCATTGCCAAATAACCCATAAACAATAGAGGGAATGCCGGATAATACGTCCAAAGACATTCCGGTAAATCGGGCAATACGGCCTCCTTGTCGATTAAATTCTGACAACCAAACCGATACCCCTAAACCCAGCGGTAAGGCCGCTGCCAGTGCCACCAATAAAATTAATAAAGTGGAGATGAGTATTGAGTTTATGCCCCCACTGCGACCAGCATCCTGAGGGTCGGACACTAAAAATGCCCATGACAAATGTGACCAGCCCTTAACCACAACATCACTTAGTACCCAACACAATATCGCCACCACCAGTGCAGCAACCGATACAATAAACCAGGTGAAAATACGCTCTGCCATAAGATTAAGCGTCCACGTTATTATTAGTAAAACGCGCCGCCACCATCGCCAAAATCCACACTACCAGTATCAGTAACAAGCCCGACACAAATAATCCAGCTCGATGATCATCCATAGCATAGGCCATCTCTAAGGCAATATTGGCGGTTAGAGCACGTACCGGCTCAAACAAACCTGAAGGGTTTTGTACCACATTACCGGCAACCATTAACACCGCCATGGTTTCACCTAAAGCGCGCGCGATGGCCAATAACGCACCTCTTATAATGCCTCCCTTGGCAGCGGGTATCACCACTGAGATCATCATAGTTTTACGGGTGAATCCTAAAGCCACAGCCGCTGACAATAATTCCCGAGGCACGGCCGCCAACGCCGCCGCACTGGTTAGAGCGACGGTGGGCACAATCATAAGCGTAAGTACTAATATTGCTGCTAACAGACTGGCTCCCGGCGGCTGCCAAGCTCCAATTAGGGGGACCAGTTGCGTCAGCCCCCACAAACCAAATACCACCGAGGGAATACCCGCCAGTAAATTCAGTAATAATCGGTACCCTTTGGCGATAGGTTCTGACGCGTAGAATTGCAAAAATAGCGCGCTGGCAAGCCCAATAGGTAACGCCAGCAATATTGCGCCTAACGTCATGGCAAGTGATGCCCAAATCATCGGCATCATGCCAAAACGACCTTCTGACGGGTACCATCCTTGATCCTGAAAAAATGCCTGCCAGCCGCCATTACGTATCACCGGCCAAGATTCTTTCACTAAGAAAAATACCACCAGTACCAGTAACAGCGCACACGCTAGACCAAGAGTCGTTAACAACGCATTTAAACGCAGGTCAGTGTGATTACGAGTTTGTTTAGGGGGCAACAAAGAACTGCCCTTCAATAAGACCATGAACTTTTGCCGATTGTGCAAAGGCAATAAAATCCTGTGCCAAAGGAGATAATGCGCCATTAACGACTACATTCAACGGTCGCGACAACGGATAACTTCCTTTCGCTACAGCCTCTACCGTGGCAGGTTTGCCCGCTAGGGGAATTCTTTTTATAGGTGTACCGTGATCTTCTTCGTATTCTGCGGTGCCAATGGACACATATCCAATGGCACCCGCATTGCCGGCCACGGTTTTAATGCCTTGCTGATTATCCCCTATCACTACGTGCGCTTTGATCTGACTGTTTTTAAGTCCAAAGTGATGCAAAAACAACTCTAATGTAGAGCGACCCTCGGCCTTATTTACCACCGTAATAGGTAAATCAGCTCCGCCTAGTTCACGCCAATTACGAATTTCACCATTATAAATAGCCATGATTTGTGAGTCGGATAACATGGTTACTGAATTACTTTTATGCAGAATAATCGCAATGCCATCCATTGCGATTAGATACGGTGACAAATCTTTTTCTGAACTCTTTAAGGCCCGCGATACCATCCCTATATCAGCCAATCCCCTGCGTGCATCATTGATACCTCGAGAAGACCCCCCCGTTTGTACGTCAATACGTATGCCCGTGTGTGTGTTTTCATACAGCTTGGCTATTTCAAGTATGAGCGGCGCTACCGTACTGGAGCCCGTGATATTTAATCGTGTATCACTGGCGTACGCCGATGAACACCCTATCAATGCCAAAAAAATTAGCGCTATTTTGCTCATGGCAATGTTCATTTAAACCTCTAAAAAGTGATATTGTTTATAACAATTAATGAATTCTGACAGCGAACCATTTTATATGTTCACCAAACATTCAAATAAAAGGCCAAAGAGGTAAGTCATATAGTCCCCCTCATAAAAGCACCTATCTATTCGTCGTTATGACGGCTAATTTCTTACAAAGTTTATAAAAATCGGCATAAATGTATTTATTTAAATAAAACCAACAACATTACTATTTAGAATAATTGACGTATTGAGTTATTTCCTGCACACACATGATGTTTTTTTAATCAACTCACTGGGGGACGGGGGGATTGGCAATATACACTGCCTGTGTTTATTTAATGGCGTCTATTA
>JAPYOO010000010.1:23733-29249 GCA_029938135.1 Bermanella sp.
GGGACGGGGGGATTGGCAATATACACTGCCTGTGTTTATTTAATGGCGTCTATTAAGTAACACAGGCATTTATTATGCCTAAAGTCTTACTAGCACTGAGCCTTAACTTAAATAGAAGCATTTACTCACCCATAAATATCACGCTTAAAATACTTAGCTTGCGGAGATGCAAAGTACACTTGCTAAATCGATTCGACACTGACAAGCCTGGTGTCATGAAGCAAAAACATTATTGGGCCTTAATTCGAATATTCAGGGAAAAGTAAATTAATCGCTAGAAACAAACGTGAGTTTTGGATGAAATTTATTATGCCCACTTTTACGAATATAGCCTCCCCCCCAAAGATGTTTACACATGATTATTAATGTTGTTTTTATGGAACCTGGTACGGGCCACTTGTTAACCAAGAAAAAACACTAAATTTGCGCATTCACCATAGAAATTTGGTACTCAGCAGTGGAAATAAGCGGCAGTAAATATTGAACAGCACTGGCTTTATCACACTCTAGCCGCTCCAACCTCTCTAATTGTTTACTGCACTGCCATAAACCTAGAGTTAAACAGCCTTTATGAATATCGGTAAACTGCTCTTTTATAGTGGGAGCCACATCTTTTACTGCTGCATTTTCAACCGATCTTATTAGTGCATTCACTTGCGCAATAAAACCCTCGTAATAGGTCACTAACTTATTTATCGAAATGGAAAGCCGGATGGCAGTGGCATCTGGTTTTTCGGCAATTGCTTTGTATGCATCATTAAACACACTTATAATCTTCTCTGATGTTGTATTTCTATTAAAGGGTTTCACTATATACCCACTAACACCTAAGACAATGGCCTCGTTTACCACGCCCCGTTGACTGCCTGAAGTCACCAGAATAAAAGGCATGGTTGATAGACGACTATCTTTTCTTATATTACGCAGCAGCTGTATACCCGACATTTTTGGCATACGCACATCACAACAACACAAAACAGGCATAGGACCCGTTTGTAAATAATCCCAAGCATCTTGGCCATCTTCAAAGTCGATGATGTCAGAAAATCCCGCGCGCCCCATTACATCCTTTAAAGCAACCCTTGATACAGCATCGTCATCCACTACTAAAACTTGCATGAATCACATACCTCCAAAATTCAATATACAATCAAAACATAAAGTGTCGCCACAAACATCACCGTTCATTCGTTTTTATCTGGATCACATACTTACCCTGTCACCTGCATTCTGCGTTTTTACATAGACATCATTTAAAATTTAAACCACTGTATTAACTGCCGATTAAATTGACGCTTGATAATCCACCAGTTTTTTTAATAAAGGGGCGTATAATGTTTCAGCTTTTTCAATGTTATTGCTGTCAGCCAATTTTTCTAACTGAGCGGATAAGTCAATTAAGCCTTTATCCTCTAAATAGGCAGCACTGCCCCTGATACCATGAAACAACCTGCCTAATTCTTCTAAGTCTTCTTTGGCAAAAGCGGTATTTATTTCTTGTATGCGTACCGGTAATGAGTCAATAAAAGCCGTGCGCAGTTTTTCAACAAGTTCACTATGTTGCCGTGCCTTTTCAGTCAGACCATTAGGGTTTGCTTCGACGACCTTTTCTTGATTAGGCTCCGCAGGAATGGCAAACAAACGATCTAACTCACTGGTAGACGCTCTTATAAGTGGGTTAAGGGAAATGCCGCTCGCTAAGCACTCGTTAATGGTTGCCTCGATAACTTGGTGCAACAAGATTTCATCTATAGGTTTGCATAGGAAATCATTCATGCCCGCCTCTAAGTACCGGGCTCTATCTTCTTGTGTCACATTAGCGGTAATCGCCACGACTTTAATATCTTTATTTAGGATTTTATTGTCCCCCCAAAGGCCGCTGCGAATAATTTGAGTCGCCTCTAAGCCGTCTATCTCAGGCATACGGCCATCCATTAAGACTAAATCAAATTCTTGAACCGATAATATATCCAGTGCAAGCTTTCCGTTTTCGACCACTTTCACATCGTGACCCATGTTTTCTAACATGGTTCGAATAATAAGTTGGTTGGTCTCAAAGTCTTCAGCACATAAAATGTTCAATTTGTGGCTGTGAGGGATTAATAGCGCGTCTTTCATGACGATAACGGGGTCTTTTACTACCTCCATATCTAATACAAATTGAAAATTTGAACCTTCACCTAACGTACTTCTTACTGAAACTTGCCCTCCCATAGCTTCAATAAGTTGCTTGCTGATGGCCAATCCTAAACCTGAACCACCAAATTTTCTGGTGGTGGATATATCAGCCTGCTCAAATTTTTTAAATAAATTTTCAATGCTTTTATCCGATATGCCAATACCCGTATCTTTCACTACAAAACACACTAATCGATTATTTTTTTCAGCATGCTGATCTTCATCTTCACTCAACAAGCTTACACTTAACTGCACGCACCCATCATCGGTAAACTTAATGGCGTTACCAACAAAATTAACCAGTACTTGGCGAATACGAGTGGGATCACCCTTTAAAAATTCGGGTACATCCGATTCCACTACTAGGTCGAAGTACAAACTTTTATTGGAGGCTAATTCAGGAAATATAGCCATAGCCGCTTTTAATTCTTTTCTCACATCAAAATCAATCATTTCGATGGTAAGCTTTCCCGCTTCAATTTTTGAAATATCTAAAATATCATTCACTATCACCAGTAAGGCCTGAGCATTACTGATAGCAATTCCAATATATTCTTTGCTTCTAGATGTTAACGACTGATCCTTTATCGTAAACCCCAGCATACCCAACACACCCGATAGCGGAGTTCTAATTTCGTGGCTCATGAAAGCTAAAAAATCACTCTTAACCTGCGCGGCATCTTCAGCTTGCGCTTTAGCAATACGTAAACTTTTTTGGGTAACTTGCATTTCTTTGCGCAGGCGCCGCTCTACTTTGAAGGCCGTATTGGTTTCTTCAAGCAGTTCATTGAATCCATCTACTAACACACCTATTTCATTGGATTTTAAATGTTCAGGTAAACTCAATCTTTGTGGACTGTCGCCATGAATGTATTTAAGTTTTTTAGTCACATTTACAAGTGGCTTAGAAATTTTTATTTTAAGTGCCTGAGCGGATACCAGACTTGAAAAAAAGATAACAAAAACAACGCCAATAATGGTTGAAAAAGAGGTGTCCCACGTACGCTGCGCTACCCAATGCGCATTGGGTGCCACTTTTAGCACACCAAGTATGTGCCCCCTATCAAAGATGGATTCAAGATCCATGGAAATTTCGGGTAAAGGTGTGCCACCGGCGGGGTTAATACTAAATAGACGCATGTCAGAATTTGACTCACCAGCTGCGCCTTCAAGTTTAGCCGAATACACTACATCGGTTCCCAATAAACCATTAATGGCATCTTGTCCCACCGCTTTATTTTCTGAAAATAGCGCAGCCGAAGCGGTGTTTTTTACCGCTGCCAGTAAACTCATTACTTGGCGTTTACTTTCTGCCTCGGCAAGAATTTGATTTACCTGATAGGCCATAACACTAAATACAATAGACAATACCAATGAATTGGCCATCATAATAAGTACCACATAATGCTGCAGGTGCCTTATGCGCATG
Organism: Bermanella sp.; assembly: GCA_029938135.1. GTDB lineage: Bacteria > Pseudomonadota > Gammaproteobacteria > Pseudomonadales > Oceanobacteraceae > Bermanella. Next base: position 27,341 of record JAPYOO010000010.1, read on the forward strand.
ACCTTCCCTTTGCCGTTTTATTCATAGTATTTATGTTCACAACGATTCAGTACTTTTATTTATAACAAGCACCACAACAATGCCCAATTTGGCCAATTCACGTGGATCTTGTTGTCTAATATAGGCAATGGCCTTTTTATTTTGACGAACGATTCCAAGGGTCATTTCTAGATCTTCTATTTCTCTTGGAGGTGAGGTACGGCCCGAATATCTAAGCCTGGCCCAATAGGCGTCTATATCTGAAATTGATTTGCCGGTTAACCACTCAAAAAAACTTTTTCTCAGTTCAGAGCCCATTCGATAATCAAATGGTTTAGCATCTAGGCCATTAGGAAAATGGCGGGCGCGACCTAAGAATAAACTCATCACCTGATGACGATTAAGACGGGAGAGACCCGAATCACTATTAACGATGACTTGAATGGGCACTAACGATTCTTCTTGTTGCGCCACACCGTGCGTAAATAGAAAAAAACAAAACACGATAAACCCAACTTTAAAGGCGGTTCTCATCAGAATAACCAATCAAACGTTGCTGAACACCAAGTATGGATTGCCTCTGGCATAGTGCGTGGTACGTCTCTGGGGGTGGGAAATATTCCAAATGAACCCTCTTTGACGGTTGTGCGATCACATTGTAATTTAAGCGCTTTTTGAGAAGCGAAATCCCACCTTACACCCAGACTAATGGTGTACTGTTTAATCAGCCCAGACAGTTCATTGTCTATTAATGCGGTTTCCAATTCTTCAAAGGCAGCCGGTGCGCTTTCATACGCGTAGTCAGCATCATCCCAAGAACGAGAATAAGTAACATGGGGTAGGAACTGTGCAAATCTGCGTGCCAAATGCACATACCCGCGGTGGCCGCCGTACGTTCCAAAGCTACTGGAACTGACATCGCTCACTTCACTTTGTAGCATCCACGCTCCAGGCTCCCATAACAGACCTAGGGAATGATAGGTATAATCCGCGTTTTCTAGGCCATAATCTTTTGCTATTTGCTGTGCTTGCGGCCAGCCAGTTTGAACAGCCGGTGTACTGGTAACCGCCTTGAGTTGTTTTATGGCCGCTATTTCATCCGATATTTTAAATTTACTGGAATACGCTCTTAATGCTAGGTCGCCTTTTTCCCAGGTAATGCCAATGCCCATAATTGAGCTGGCACGTACATGATTAAAAGAGGCTCCCCCATGTCCGTAACCAATATTTACGGTGGCGTCGCTTTGTCCGGCAAACGCTTCTAGGCGCAGATAACGCTCAAAATCCCCTAACTCAAAACTGGCCTTTATTCCGTCGTAATGGCTATAGGGAATCCAGCCATAAAACTCTGTGGGCGGACGCACCCAGTGATACGAAAACCCGATATTGCGGTGATCAGACAATAAAAAGGAATCTAGAACCATGCGGCCAAAAATAACACTCCATAAAGGATTAAACTGATAACGCACAAAGGCCATCTCTAAAGAATTTTCCACATCATTGTGAACCTTTTCCTTGATAACCACCTGCGACACTAGGTCCCAATCGGTGAGGAATTCTTTGCTGACTTGAAAGCCTAATCGAGAGTCCACCAAGAAACCGTTACCTTCAATTTTTTGGCTGCGTTGATTAATATTACGTTTAAGAATTAAATCTGAATATTTGTCAGACTGGGCATAACCCAGTGTGCCAAAGCCGCTGAAATTCCATTCTTCAAAAATCTCACTTTGGGCACTGACCTGTGAACAGAAACACATTACTAGACAGGCAAGCGCACATTGAAGAAACCTCATATTCTTCACCACGCAAGCCATACTGAAGTTAATAAAAACATCTTTCATTTGTTTCGATTTAAGCCTTGCCAAAAAGCGATTAATACCACTGTAAACCTATTAAAGCTTAGGCAAACTGACCTTAACTACAAGCTTGG
>JAPYOO010000010.1:29349-44883 GCA_029938135.1 Bermanella sp.
ATACCACTGTAAACCTATTAAAGCTTAGGCAAACTGACCTTAACTACAAGCTTGGCCAATGAAAATCCGAGCCTACTTATGGCTCATTAGTGCTCATAAATACCCCTAAATACGACAAAGCCCTTACTCATTGTCCAAAAATGGCAAGTTTTTACTTAGGAGGCCATGGCAATATTGAGTTATAAAAATAAAAGGCTCTGCTAATGACAATCGAACAATATGACTATGTAATCGTGGGCGCCGGCAGTGCTGGCTGTGTTTTGGCCAGCCGACTCACCGAAAACCCTAATATTTCTGTTTGTTTATTAGAAGCAGGTAAAAAAGACACTTCAGCCTTTATTCAGGCCCCAGCTGGGGTAGCTGCTACGGTGCCTTATGGGTTCTTCAGCTGGCATTACGATACGATTCCGCAAAAAGGCCTTAATGGTCGCTTGGGCATGCAACCACGAGGCAAAGTACTGGGTGGTTCAAGTTCCATCAATGCCATGATGTATATTCGTGGCAGCCAGTGGGATTACAATAACTGGCAAGCTCAGGGCAACAACGGCTGGAGCTATGAAGATGTACTGCCCTACTTTAAAAAAGCCGAACACAACGAAACCATAGTGGATGAGTTTCATGGCCAAGGGGGACCGCTCAATGTGGGTGAATTACAAGATCCCAGCCACTACAACGATTTCTTTTTAGACGCCTGTGAAGAGCAAGGTATTCCACGTAAACCTGACTTAAATGGTGCGACTCAGGATGGTTGCCGCATGAACCAGGTCACTCAAAAAGGCGGCGAACGCGGCAGTGCTGCTAAGGGTTATATTACCCCTAACTTAGCTCGCAAAAACCTTACGGTGATTACCCAAGCGCATGTATCAAAGGTCGAGATTGAAAACGATGTCGCCGTGGGCGTGACATTTTACCAAGGTAAAAAGTTAGTCACAGTACACGCCAATAACGAAGTCATTATGAGTGCCGGTGCGTATGGCACACCACAAATTTTGCAGTTATCTGGCGTGGGCCCAAAAGCGCATTTAGATGAACATAAAATTGAAGTTAAAAAAGACGTACCGGGGGTGGGCAGTAATTTGCAGGATCACATCTCAGTGGTGCCTATTTATCGTACTAAGTTTTTTACGCCCAGTAAGGGCACCCTTGGGTACTCCATTGGCGGCGGTATTGATGTGGTTAAGGGTATTTATAAGTGGGCCACTAAACGTCGTGGTTTATTAACCACAAACTTTGCAGAGTCTGTTGGTTTTTACAGCACCGATGAAAACGTTCCGGCCCCTGATATTGAAATCACGTTCATTACCGGCGTGGTAGATGATCACACCCGTAAATTCCACATGGGACACGGCTACTGTACCCATGCCACCCTAATGCGTCCTAAAAGCCGCGGCACTTTGCGCCTGGCAAGTAATGACCCTAAGGCTGACCCTTTAATTGACCCTAATTACTTAGACCACCCAGAAGACTTATCAAGGCTCTGCAAGGGTTTACAGAAGACCTTGGATATTATGGAGTCTAAAACGTTCGACAAGGTAAAAGGCAAAATGATTTACCCGTTGGATCGCGATAATACTCCGCAATTAGAAGAGTACATCCGTAACCACGCGGATACCGAATATCATCCAGTGGGCACCTGTAAGATGGGGCCTGATAGCGACCCTATGGCCGTAGTAGATGATCAACTGCGTTTTAAAGGCATTGGCAAGTTACGCGTAGTAGACGCGTCTATTATGCCCACACTAGTGACGGGCAATACCAATGCTCCCACTATTATGATTGCCGAAAAAGCCGCTGACTTGATAAAGGCCTGTCAGGCGTAAACTATCATTAGCTTACCGTTAAACCTTTCAAGCTTTAACGGCACGCCCCCTCCAATACTGTTTACCAAGTATCAATAAACTTAAGTTTTTTGCCCGCTCTAGGTTCAGCGGGTGCAGATGCTTTTAAGCCTTGCAGAATACACTTACGTGTATCCGCCGGATCTATCACCTCATCAATTTCAAGACTACTGGCCATGTTAGTGGCTTTACCCAATTCATACGCTTTGGTCACTAATTTATCAAACAAGGCTTTTTGTGCAGCTGGGTCTTCTATGGCGGCCAGTTCTTTTTTAAAGCCTAAACGCACCGCGCCTTCTAAGCCCATGGCACCAAATTCACCGGTAGGCCAAGCCATCGTAAATACACCCGCATGAAAACCGCCCCCGGTCATGGCCATGGCGCCTAAACCATAACCTTTGCGCAAGACAATACTAAACAAGGGAATGGACATGTTGGCCGCACACACAAACAATCGAGAAAAATGACGTACTTGGGCGGTTTTTTCGGCCTCTGGTCCCACCATAAATCCAGGCGTATCACATAAGCTAATAAGCGGAATATCAAAGGCGTCACACAGTTTTATAAAACGGGCGGCTTTATCGGCCGCGGGCGTATCGATGGCTCCACCTAAATGTTTAGAGTTATTGGCCATGACACCAAAAGGTCGCCCTTCAATGCGAATAAATGCGGTGATGATGCCCTTGCCAAATTGAGCACGTAATTCCAGTACCGAATCCACATCGGCCACGTACTTAATCACTTGCTGAACGTCGTAACTGCGTAAGCGGTTTTCAGGAATACAGTGGCGTAAGTGGCGTGCATCATGTGCCTGCCAATCAGCAATACTGCCCTGAAAATACGACAAGTATTTTTTAGCCATTGCCACCGCTTGCTGTTCATCCTCTACCAGTATGTCAATTACGCCATTGTTTGATTGTACTTGGCTGTCACCCACTTGTTCAGGGGTAAACGAACCCAAGCCGCCGCCTTCAATCATAGCAGGGCCGGCCATACCAATATTGGCGCTTTTAGTCGCTATGATCACATCACTGCAGCCTAACAAAGCCGCGTTCCCCGCAAAACAGCGCCCCGATACAATTCCTACTATGGGCACCAGCGCCGACAACGTCGCCATGGACGACCAAGTATTTAAATCAAGTCCCGCTACCACCGGGTAATCGGTGTCACCTGGACGCCCGCCTCCGCCTTCCGTAAAAAATATTAGGGGAATTTTTTGTTGGTTAGCCAAACGTAATAACCGGTCGGTTTTTTTATGATTCATGACCCCTTGTGTGCCTGCAAATACGGTGTAGTCATAACTCATTACCAAACAACGAGATTTATCTTCAGGAAAACAATCTCCATTAATACTGCCGGTGCCGGCCACTAAACCATCGGCCGGACTCATCTCGATTAACTCTTGCGGCGAACGGCGTTTTTTTTGCGCGGCCACAGCCAAAGAGCCATATTCTAAAAAGCTGCCCTCATCTAATAAATCATGAATATTTTCGCGCGCCATACGCCCACCTTTATTGTGACGCTTGGCGACCGCTGCGGGTCTGGCATCATCTAGGGTTTTGGCTTTTCGCTCTAATAACAAAGAAAGATCTTCGCGAACATGTTCAATATTAAATTGTGCCTCTTCTGATATTTGCTCACCTTGTTGTAGTGATTTTTCAATCACTATTAAGGCATCCCCTTCAAAAGCTGCCGCGCCAATGATTACCGGAATATTGCTGACCACACCACTGACCGGAGCGATGATAATATGCTCCATTTTCATGGCTTCTAACACGGCAATTTGTTGACCCTTTAATACGCTTTCATTTATTTCAACACACAACTCCACCACCACACTTTGCATGGGACTGTTAACAAGTACACTGTTTTCAGTTAAGTGTTGATTAATTTCAGTCTGGGAGTTCAATTCACTGTTAAGGGTAAGTGTTTTATCGCGGCTAATATAAAGAGGTGGGCGATCTTCTACCGAGGTTAACAGGCGCTCTAGGTGAGTATCTATATATTGGGTAGACACATTATTTTTTTGAACCTCAGGCTGCAGTAATAAATTTTGTAAAAATGAAATATTGGTTTCTATGCCTTCAATATTGCATTCACGCAAACTGCGCTGAGCTTTACGAATGGCTTTTTCAAAATCATCACCGTCACAATATACAATCAGCTTAGCCAGTAATGAATCATAATAGGGACTGCTGGTAAAACCCACATACCCACAAGTGTCTACCCGAATACCGGCGCCACTGGGCATTTCAAAGTGACTTAGTACCCCAGACGTGGGGTGAACCGAACCATCTATATTTTGCTGTTCGGTATTCACGCGCAACTGAATCGCATAACCCTTGTTAAACGTAATGCTATCTTGATGAATATCTAACTGTGGCAGGCTGAAACCTGCGGCTATTTTAAATTGGGACTGCAGCAAATCTATGCCGGTAATCGCTTCCGTTACTGTATGTTCAACCTGCACTCGCGGATTGGCTTCTAAAAAGTAAACGTTATTTTTAGCGTCTAATAAAAATTCGAATGTCCCCAAACCTCGATAATTAAGGCCGCCCGCTAAGGTTTTGGCGGCACTACATATTTGCTCTCGTACTGATGTGCTTATACTGGGGCTAGGAGCAATTTCCATGAGCTTTTGCTGACGTCTTTGTAAACTGCATTCACGCTCACCTAAATGCACCACATGGCCCTGCCCATCTCCCATTATTTGAATTTCAATATGTCGCGGTTGCTGTATTAATTGCTCCACATACACAAGATCACTGCCAAAGGCCGCCAACGCCTCAGACTGGCAACGGGCAAAAGCTTGCGGTAAATCATTAAAATCGCTAACCGGACGCATGCCCCTCCCACCGCCACCGGCAAGTGCTTTAATCATGATGGCAGCACCATCACCTAAATTTGTAAAAAAATCACAGGCTTGCTCTAAATTAACGGCCGTGTCTGTTCCTTGCGGTAAGGCCACATCAAATTCTAACGCTAATGTGCGGGCACGCGCTTTATCACCTAAAATATTTAACGTGTTAGCGGTGGGGCCTACAAAGATGATATCGGCTTCTTCACAGGCTTTAGCAAACGTACCACTTTCACTTAAAAATCCGTAACCTGGATGTATGGCATCGCAATTATGAAGTTTAGCTAGGGTGATAATTTGTTTAATGTCTAAGTAAGCTGCCACGCCTACCCCCTCTAACGCTACCGCTTCATCGGCTTTACGTACATGCAGTGCGGCACTGTCATCTTCGGCGAACAAGGCCACACTGGTAATTTGTAATTCAGCAGCCGCACTGGCAATACGAATGGCAATTTCACCGCGATTAGCGATTAAAACTCTAGACAAGTTCATGGGGAATCCTAAAAATGGCAATACGCTTTATTGTTGTGTTGACAGATGTATGTAACAAAGCGTGCACTGTACAAAAGTAATAAGCTATTATTAGCATCCCATATACAGGCTTACAATGGCACTGAGTATTATGAATGACTGGCTATAAGTGACAGTGATGATGAAACTTAGATAGGCGCGTATTTAATTTATTTTTTAAGCGCGCGCAGTATATCCCCTCGTTGTTGTTTACTAATGGCGTTAATGGATTTTAAAAACTCGCTGTCACCAATGACGTCTGGATTTGGATACAAACTCGTATCCTCAAGCAATTCTTTGTTAATTAATTTTTTTGCGGACATGTGAGTAGTGGCAGAACCCACTTCATTGGCATTTAATACGGCTATATCAGTACGGTTTATAAAATTTATAAACATCAGCGCCGCTATTTTTTTAGTTGTGGACGCAATCACCGATAAACAATCAATCCATATAGCGGTACCCTCTTTTGGAATCACATACTTCCAAGGAGCCGAGTCTTGCTCGCCATTTAAAGCATACTGGTCACCACTGTATCCAAGTGCCATATGTAGATTGTCTTTATTTTTGGACTCTCTGAGGTAACTCAACGCATATTGATAGGTTAATACATGGGGCTTTTGATGTTGTAAGAGACCATAGGCCGTTTTGATCTCTTTGCTGTCTTCAGAATTAAGCGACGTGCCCATTAATTTTAAGGCGGGTGTCAGTGTATCGTAAAAACCCAGCTGCATGCCCACATGCCCTTTAAGTGCATCGCGAGGATAAAGCAGGTCAGCCCATGAATTAGGTTTGTAATTCACACGATCACTGCGATACAAGATACCCAGAGTGCCCCAAAAATATGGTGTACTGTATTGCCCACAGCTTTGACGCCATAAGGATCCCACTTTTGATGCATTGGGCAAAAATTGCTGATCTAGATTAACCAGCTTGTGTATTTTACCAAACCGTTGAGCGGACAAACTGTCTATGACCACAAGGTCATATTGTTTAATCGCGGTGCTTGCCAATATGTCATCACGCGCAGGGTCGCTGTCGTATACCACAACACGAATAGTATGGCCCGTTTCACGGGTAAAGGCCTCCACTACGCCCTCGGACAGATACTCATCCCAGTTAAGTAAAACCAGTTCTTGTGCTTGGCTGTGACCAATAGTCAGCAGACACAAAATTAATGACACAAAACGCTGCATATGGGTTTATATATCCCTAAACGTTACTAGTTGCTGTTATCTATTTAATAATAGAAGCCCCCAAAGGGTCTGTCCAAATGCACCAGCAACGGGGCATTTAATGACACATACAAAAAAGCCCCTGATAACAGAGGCTTTATTAGGTAACGCTGCAAAAATAGTCTTAGATAGCGCCTAAAACGGCACTTCATCATCAAAGTTTGATGGTCCCGACGAAAAAGAGACCCCATCAAAATCCCCTGATGCTGAAGGGTTTGCGGGGGCAGCCGCGGCTTGTGCTGCACTCTCAATACGCCAAGCTTGCAAGCTGGTGAAGCACTTTTCAGGTTTACCCTGAGTAGACCATAAACGACCCGACAAATTAAAGTGTGCATTGACCTCTTGACCTACTTGGTACTGGTCCATCAAGGCGCATTTATCTTTCAGTAGCTCAAGCGCAACATAATTAGGGTAATCAGGGTTTTCCCCTTCGCCGCTAAGTTTGATAACAAACTCTCGCTTGGTAAAGCCATTTTGGCCATAGGCCGTGGTTTCACCTATGGAGTGCAGGACACCTTGAACTTCAAACGTCTTAGACATATCTATCCCCTTAAAATTGATGCGCAATGATAACATTTAAAGTGATGATATTGGCACTCCCCCCTTGCCAGCCAACCCACTCCCTGCCCAACAAATCTGAGCAAAAAACGACCAGCGCAAAATAATTGCATCCTTTTGGCACTCTAACCGTCTTTAAGTCTGTAAACACTCACAAAAGCGCCATAAAAAGGAGAGCATTAACGACCCGTTTGGTTAAAATAACCCTAAGCGGCCGTTTTGGACACTATTATGATAGAAGATATTTGGAATACATTTCACCACCAGCTACTGGCTTTCATCAGCCGTAAAGTGAGTGATAAACATCAAGCCGAAGACATCCTGCAAGACGTGTTTATTAAGGTCATTGGAAATATTCATCTATTAAACGATAAACAGAAATTACAATCTTGGTTGTACCAAATTTGCCGTCACAGCATTATTGATTATTATCGTATTAGTAAACACGCCCTTCATTCAAGTGAGCAAGACATACTCGATGCACTTGTGGCTGATACCGAAAATCACGAACTACAAATACACATTAACCAATGCCTGCTCACACTTATAAATGAGTTACCCGAAAGTGTGCGCGCCTTATTATTAGACAGCGAGTTTGAACACATCAAACAAAAACAGTTAGCACAAAAATATAAGCTGACACTGGCGGCCACTAAGTCACGAATATTACGTGGTCGCAAATTATTAAAGAAAAAATTGACCGCTTGCTGCCACTTTAAGTTCACCGAGCACGGGCCAGAGGCCACCTGCCATAACACCTGCGACTGCTCATAATCAGCAATGGCACGCCACTACACGCTAAAAATCAATCTATAGAGTTTAAGGCTATATAAAATCCTGCTTGGTCGGATCAAAGAACATAAAAAACTGCGCCTCCTACACACATTCATAAATGTTTAACAAACCATTACCTTTATGAACAATTTCACATCATAAATGACAGGTGATTTTTTCAATGTGTACCATAATAAAATAAAAGTGGGAGACAAACACATGCACTCTATTCAATTAAAATGGCTTTTTTTATGTTTACTGGTATTGCCCTTGTATGGCCACGCCACGGACAACCCTCACAAAGTGAGTTATCAGGCACAAACAAGCCTTAACAATCTTAAACAGTGGGACAACCACGTTATTAAGCAATATTTACAATTTAGGATCACTGAAAACCAGCATCTTATTAACTTTGTAAATGAATCTAAACTCAATGCCGTTAAAACTGAATTCGATACCAGTTACAACCTATATTTATCATCCTTACTTAAGGACCAAGCTACTCTGGCTTACCTAAGTAAACATTTGCTAAATTTCTCACAGACACAAAAATTAGACTTTGACTCAATGTTAGAGCACCGGCCACTGCTTCGCAGCAGTGTTAAGCGTGATATAAATAAAGTATTAGATAGCGCGTCAGGCAATCGATTATTAAATAGGATGTTATATTTTAGCTTACAAGATAAATACGCTGCACGCTAAGTCTAGGTATTTCTGCTCAGTAGCACCTACACTTGGTCATTGGTTAGGTGCGTTATACACATGGCTAAAAAGTCAAACTGAGATACAATACCCTCCTCCTTAGCACTCATTTATAAGATTATGAATAAAAATAACAAGCAACCGTCTATATTCAGCCTAAAGTATCTGCCATCTCGCTTAATGGTATTCCTTCTATACTGCGTGTCATTTTTATCCCTTAAAAATAAGCATCGTTTAGGCGCTTGGCTTGGAAAACAAGCCAAAAAAAGACTCGGTTCACGAACTAAGGTGGCTCGTAAGAATATTCAAGCGTGCTTTCCTCATCTTACCCCACAAGCCGTGGAAGAGATGGTTGAGCAATGTTTCATTGAACTGGCCACAGGTTTCATTGAAGGCACTCATGCTTGGTGGCAGGACATGACTGAGTATAAAGAAAGCGTAAAAGTCACTGGCCTAGAGCACGTATTGAACGCACAGAAAAAAGGCAATGGTGTATTGGTGCTGGGCGGACATTTCGCTGTGGTGGATTTTGCTATCCCACTATTTTCATCCAAAGTAAACAAACTGGCCTATATGTACCGCCCCAATAATAACCCTATTGTAGATAGTATGATTGAAACCGGTCGGGCCAAGGCAGGCGTGACGGGGTTTAAAAAGAGCGAACTTAAGAAAATGCAGTCTTTCATGAAAGATGGCGGCATGGTTTGGTACGGCTGTGATCAGGATTTTGGCAAAAAAGCATCCGTTTTCGCCCCCTTCTTTGGTGTGGATGCCATTAATATTACCGGCCCCAGTTGGATCGCGCGTGAAACACAGGCCGCAGTTATTTTCATGGGCATGCGCCGCCTTGGCCCAGAACAATACGAAATTGAATTTTCGGCTGAATTACCAAACTTTGGTGAAGATGAACAACAAGATGCCATTAACTGGAACAAACAGTTAGAAGACGCGGTTCGACGCTACCCCGCGCAATATATGTGGGTGCACAAACGTTTTAAAACTCGCCCCGAGGGTGAACCAGCCTTTTATTAGCCGTTACGTTAAGGTACCCAAAGTCCCTGATAGGCTTTTGGGTGCCTACACTTTCACTGCTGCTTTTTAATGACCCCTTTAGCCTCTAGTGACTCTCTAAAGTTTTCTGTGCGTAAGTAATTCGCTAAAAAATCACTAATCCCCAATAAAGACGACGAGCGAACATTTAACTGATTTTTCTGTGGCACTGCCAATACTTCAAAGTAATCTAAAAAGTGAAACACGGGACTGTGAGTCTTAGCATAGATGTAACCCGGATATTCATGTTCAATGGTTGTGCCGGTTAACTGACTTACTGATTTTAGAATGAACGGCCATGCTTGATCCAGTGGCATTTTAAGTTCAAACGGTTGAATACTGTGTACAAACGTTACCGCTTCGGTAGAGGCACAGTTAGGTAACGGTGGGCACCAACGCAAAGAACGATCTTGATCTGTTTGTTTTAACGGGAAAATGATACAAGCAGATAACTGGGATATTAAACCTAGCAAAAGCATTTTTTTGACGAGTGTGACCATAGTGACTACTTTGCATTGCATAAAGCAGCATAATAGCAATAAATGACTTCATTGCGCATATGCTGTAATAGTCGGTAATTAACGTGACATCTAGACCTTAAACAACGAGACCCCCTGTTGCATGTCCATCGCCACATTTTTAACCGAACCTGCCGCCAATTTAATATTATCAAGGCGCTGAGCGTTTTCTTCACTTAACTGGCGCATCACTCGAGCATTTTCGCTCATGCTGCTCACTACACTTTCTTGCTCGGTGGTGGCCGAGGCCATCATGTTATTTAAATCTAAAATAGCATCCATGGATTGCTCGGCTTCCATGAGTGCGGTATGTGTTTTACCTGTGTCTGTAACACATTGCCCCATAAGCGTTTGACTTACTTCCATTGCCGCCACTGTACTTTTGCTGCCTTCTTGTAATTTGCCGATCATGTTATTAATTTCTTCTGTGCTCTGCTGAGTACGAGATGCCAAGGAGCGCACTTCATCTGCTACCACCGCAAAACCTCTGCCCTGTTCGCCGGCGCGAGCCGCTTCTATGGCCGCATTTAACGCCAGTAAATTGGTTTGTTCTGCAATACCGCGTATGACATCCAGTACCGAGCCAATATTGTCGGTTTCGGCCGCTAAGGTCGTGATGGCTTGAGATGCTTGATTAATTTGGCTGCCTAAATGCTCCATGCCTTGCTGAGCACGCTGGCTTTCTTGGCTACCGGTACTGACTGTTGCTTTTACTTGCCGCACTGAATCGGCGGCTTTTTCAGCATTCTGAGCAATAAGCTGTATGGCGCCGGTCATTTCGGTCACGGCAGTGGTTATTTTTTCGGTCTCTTCTTGCTGCAACACTAATTGGTTGGCATTTTTTTCCATCAATGAATTTAACTCTTCACTGGATTGAGCCAAGCTTTGACTGTCACCGCTCATGTTCTTGATAAGCCCATGGGTTTGTTCAATAAAGGTATTAAAATTATCAGCGATAGTATGGCCGGCCATTTGGCATCGGTAACTTAAATCCAGCCTTGCATGACCGGTGATGTCGTCCACCGTTTTTTCTAAATCTTGGCTGGCTTCTTCTTTAGCATGGAGGTCTCGGGCCATGACCAGCAATACCCCGGTTTCCACCACAACGTAGCCAGCATGCAAGAATATAATGTTCCAGCTGCTGTTGCTGGCGTCTAGAATATACAGGTTAACCCCTTGCTGTTGCAGCGCATAAAACCCCACGTGATGCACCGCCACTAAGGCCGCTGACGCAAAAATAGGCAACCAATCATGGTAATAAAGTAACAAGGCTAAAAATGCAAAGAAACCAAAGTGCATTTCAATCATGCCTTGCGCCTGATTTACATGCAGCATGGTCATCACCATTAATGCCAAACCCATAAATATACGGGTGCTGCGTTGCCCCCCGTGCATTTTATATAGAAGGGTGGCCATTAAGGCGGTACCACCACCCACAACAATGGCCTGCCCCCAAGTGCTGTACATACTGGCCAACGCTAATGAATAGGCCAGTGTAATGTAAATCACCACTAACATGGTTCTGTCGGCCTTGGCATGTTGCTTCACAACTGCTGATCGTTCTTGCATAGGTATACTCCTATATCAACCAAGGGCAGTAGCAACCCACCGCTGCTGTATTGATCCATTTTGGGTTCTTTGTGTTTGCTAAACTGCTCATGACACGACTTACAAAGTCCTGTCCCGAACCGCACATCATCCCACTGCTGTAAGGGCCAAAATAAGCCAGTTCACCCTGAGCATCCCAAACCGCCACCGAAGGCGTAGCAGGAATAAACACGTTTTTCATTAATGCGTCTTTAGGCCCCAACGTTAATTGTCGGGCCCCTTTTAATAGCGGTTGAAGTTTTTGAATATGAGGCTCGCTGTAACGACTACACGGGCAAGCGTCATCACTAAAATGAACAACCGTTGTTATAGGTGAGGGGGTTAGTCTTTGTTGCAGAACGCTTAATTGCTGGCCGTTAAATAACACGTTTTTAGCATCAAACAGCTGCCAATGGCGGTATTCAAACCACCAAAAAGCAAATGCCATGGCACACAGCCAAGTAATAATCATTGGCCAAGCCCAGTTTACTTTAACCACTGCACACACCTCACCTTCGTCTAAGCGTAGACGAAAATGCTTATTTCACTAAGAAAAGTGCGGCAATTTTTACTAACGTCGGGCATTAGCCCAAGGATCAACCGGTCCATCAGAATCAGTTGTGCTTGAGGGGGCGCTATCGCTACGCGTATGAGCGGGTTTAGAAGATTTATAATTATCATTGCGTCCGCCCAGAACTGAGGTACGTGCTCCGCCAGGGTATTTACCACTACCCGTGCGTCGACCCGCGCCGCCATTGTATTCAGCCGCTTTCTTTTCACGCTGTTGACGTTGTTGTTCGGCATCTTCCAAACTCAATTCAGCGGGTTCTCCCACACTTTGATGGGAAGGCACAATCCGGTCTCTAGGGGGTAAATTAAACTGAGCGCCACTCGCTTTAGGTAAGCTTTTAAATTGATACATATAAAATGCTTCAACTTTTTCACGGGCCCAATCGGTTTTCTTAAGAAACTTAACGCTGGATTCAATGCTGGAGTTGGTTTTAAAGCAATTAATATTCAGGTAGGCGAACATAAGCTCAAAGCCATACTGATCCACCAGCTCAATCAGCAGATTTTTTAAACTCAAACCATGTAAGGGATTGTTTTTGTAACTAATATCATCGGTCATGAACGGTCCAGCCAAAAAAGAACTAAAGGGTATTATACGTTTAAGCGTAGCAATTCCCAAAGACAATACACCCTCATATTGCCGTGAACACCACTGATTTTTCTCGTATGATAGCCACACAATAAAAACAACGAATTAGAATCATGACTTTCATCAATTTTTTGCTCGATCGCATCCGCCAGCTATTGCCTGCTTTCACGACTAAACTGCCCCATGTGACCACGTATACACGTGAATTGCCCATTAGCCTTGAGCGCATGTACGAAAACGCCATCGACGGCGAACACTTGCCCTGGTTGCATTCATCGTCTTTTTCCAAACTAGAGATACTGGATCAGGGGAAATGGGGCTGGCGCGCCCGTGGCAACTTACAGCCCTATTCTTTCATGAATACCATGGTATTAGAGCTTAGGCTTGACCGTGACAAAAACCGCTGGATTACACGTACTCTGTCAGGTTTGGGCAAGGGCACTGAAATTTGGACCCATGCCATCCCCATTGATGAAAACCGCATAAAAGTCATTGTTGATGTTTTGGTGCCTAAACTGCCGCGCCTTCTTAAACCCCTTTACGCCCAACAGTACTTAGAAACCTATGCACACCTTTATGATGAAGATTTATGGATGATGGCCACCCGCCAAAATGAACTGAACAGAGTTAAAGCAGGTAAAAGCCTAGTTAAAGCAGAATCTGTAAAACTGGGAATGTTAAGCGAACTAAAAGACCGATTACCCAAATCTTTTGATTTTAATGGCCATGCATTCCGCTTAATCAGTTTAAATGACACGTTAATGGCACACTCGGCTTCGTGCCCACATATGCTGGGGCCACTTAATGAAACCAATGTAGCCCTAGGCACCGTGACCTGCCCTTGGCACGGATATGAGTTTGATATTAAAACGCGTCATTGTGTCAGCGGTCAAAAGTGTAAACTGGCCCCTGCCCCCATCATTCACATCGAAGGAGATCATCAAGAGGTCATTGCACGCACTAGCCACTCGTAAAACACGGTAATTAAGCCATAATATTCATAGCTTAAACATAAAGGCATGTTCATTTATGCGCCACGGTACGGTTGAAATATCCATTCAAGAAAACTTGATTATTTGCCACCCAATTGGCGCCTTTAACATGGACAGCGTGCTGTATTATGAACACTCAGTAAACCAACAACTTAAAACCCTAAAAGGCCAAAAATGGGCACTACTCAATACATACCAAGATTTTGAAACCTGTGGACCCGATGTCACCGAGCGCATTAGAAATCAGCTGATATGGTGCAACAAACATGGCTGTGAGGTGATCGGCTTTGTGACCTTTAACAGTCTACAGAATTACTTTGTGAAGGAAGTAACAAAAGACATTCCCTTTCGATACTTGCAGGTATTTAGCAATCAGGAGGAGGCCGAAAGCCGCTTACTGCAAGAGCTTTAACTCCTCCCCCTCAACTACTTAAACAGGCATTAAAGACTAAGCTGCCAAGCCAGTATTAGGCTGTCATCTTGAGCCATTTGTGGGCCGTCTAAATCTTGAGCCAGCTCTTTACTGTATTCAACGGCTAAGCGATTACCCATGGGTAACGTGATGTTCATCCCCAAGCCTGCGCTCAGCACATTGCCCCCTTGTAAATCAGCATCTAGCGTCGGCGCCATCATGGCATTAAAGCTGCTATCTGAGCCTTCAATGGTTTGCCAATCTTCATAGGCCAAGCGGACTGACACTGATACGTGTTGATGCACGGGCATTTGCAGCCAGCTTTGTACTTTTACGCGGTTACCTAACGTGTAATCACGATCATTCTCGCCTAAACGCAGGGTAGCTTGTGCTTGGGCCCCATACGAAAAATCTTCTTTTTGTGCGGTATAGGTGATGCCCGGCAATAAATCATAGGTGCCTGAACCCAACTGCATGGCATAAGGCAACACAACACCGCTGTCGTTTTCTTCATCGATAGAGCCGGTAGGAAGACTCATAACAAGGTTTAAGTGCACTTTTTGGCCGTCTTGGCTCAGTATATTGTGTAATGCGCCCACTTTAAGGTCGCCAACCCCTTTACTGTCCATGGACATTTTCATGCCGGACTTCATCAACATATCCATGTCTTTTTCTAAGTAAGGCAGCATCACCATCGCGGTGGTGGTATCAGTGGGCGCATACATTAAACCCAACATGTGCATGTTCATACTCATGGAGGTGGGCACTGACATGTAGCTGTTGTTAGTGTCATCTAAGACTTCTTGGGCCGATACTGTGTTAGTGCCTTTTTGCAGGCTATTCATATCCATCTGCATGTTGCGGTACGACACCATGAACTCGCCCTGATTATGGGTGTGTTCACCCATGACAGAAATAGGCGCATGCGCATCTGGACGAGCGCTATTCCAGTCATGAGCAAAGGCTGAGCTTGTGGCCAACATTAGGCAGGCAATTTTAATGCTGGGATTTAGCAATGACATAGAGACTCCGAACTGAAAAGAGGTGGCAAGCGTGTAAGAAATTAAAAAAGGATTGTATAGCACATCCCCCGTCATGGGCATGTGGCAAATTGTCGCAGGTTAGAGTAAATATAAGGGTACAGCGATGATTTATGCGCCCTTAGGTTAAGGATATTACTGCACGTTAATTCGTTCACCTACCCGCACATAATGGTAATTATTAGCAAATTTTTTACTGACGTATTCAATCACCTCATCACTGGTATCGTGGGCACCCAATGCCATGAACTGCACACCCGCTTGTTTTAATAAATTCATTTCTTTTTGCATATCCTCAAACG
>JAPYOO010000128.1 GCA_029938135.1 Bermanella sp.
TAACCCGTCATAACAACATCTAAAAAACATCAGTTAAATCCAGCCACTATGATGGACTGCTTAGTCAATGGCAGCCATTTTATTACTATGCTCTTAGTTAAACGCATGGTGCACATTCCAGTCGTTAAAAAAGCAAATTAAGTTAACACTATTCAATATATATTATTCAGCGTTCATCGGAACGCTTGCCTTGTCACCCTCGAGCTAATGCTAAGTCATGGAATTTATCCAGTATGGCTTATGTTTTCTTTTGGTGTGATTTTTCTTTGCTAATATTTTAAACGGTTCTGCAGTTTAAAGCCTTAGAATAATAAGAATTAATATCAATTAGCCTGATACGTTTCTCGTTTATACCAAAGGCCCCATAAAAATAACGAAGGAAGCAAGCATGAAAATTTTGGTTTGGATAACCTCGGCACTCACCCTAATGGCGGTGCTTATAGGGTGCAGCTCTTTATACTCAGACAAACATTATCACAGTCAAGCAAGTGATATTGAACAAGTACCGGCGGTGGGCGATATTCCTAAGCGTCTAGAATTGAATCAAGCATGGAGTGACAGTACCCGTGAAAAGTTTTGGTTCACCAGCCAAGGCTCACAGATAATCCCTTATAGCTGGTTTACCTGGCTAGAACAGGCGAATAATACAGATTATTTTCGCAGTGCCCAGCACATGGAGTCGTTACGTTATTTACCTATGAAATCGTCGGCGCGAAATCCTTCCGGTCTTCCCATAGGTTTTGCTCTTAATGAAAATAAAAAACAAGGTGAGGCTTGGGTAGGGTTTACTTGTGCGGCCTGTCATACCAATCAGCTGGATTACAAAGGTAAAAAATTGCTTATAGAAGGGGCACCCACGTTGGCCAACTTCGTATTGTTTTACGATAAGCTGATCAACGCGCTAAATACCACGAATCAAGACGATGCAAAATTTAATCGTTTTGCCAAAAATGTGTTGGCAGATAATTATAGCCCAGCCGATGCACAAATCTTACGGGGCCAGTTACTTGAGGTGGCCATTAAGGCGGCCGAGCGTCGGGGCGTGAATAATCTACCCGCAGATTATCCCAGTGATTTTACCAGCTACGGGCGTCTAGATGCCTTTGGTAATATTCAAAATGCGGGCAGTGCTTTTGCGCTGCACGATCTAAATAATAGTAATCCACCCACCGCGCCAGTTTCATATCCGTTTTTGTGGGGTACCCATCAGTCGGATGTAGTGCAGTGGAATGCGTCGGCACCTAATACTCCTGTGGTGGGTCCTTTAGTAAGAAACATAGGGGAAGTGGTGGGGGTATTTGGAAGCTTGGATATAGAAGAGGCGCGCTGGTATGAACGCCTTTTTGGTATTAAAAACCGTTACTCTTCCACGGTAGACATGATTGGTTTGGGCAGGTTGGAGTCTTGGGTGAAGACCTTGCGTTCACCGGCCTGGCCACAAGAGCATTTACCTGCAATAAACGCCGAGAAAGCCGCCGCCGGTGCCATGTTATATGCGCAAGAATGTGTTGCTTGTCATCAGGTTATTCCGCGCAGCGATGAAGGCAAAAACTATACAGCGGTTAAGACCCCTGTATTAAGTGTCGGTACTGACACAGCCACAGCTTGGAATGCCGATTTTCATATGGCCAAGACTTTACAGTTAGAAGGCACTAAGGCTCAAATTGTGATTGGTGATAAATTTACCGATGAGTCGGCGGCCATTAGTATTTCGGTGAACGGGGTAGTAGGCATAGTCTTAAAGAATCCTTTGGTGGCCCTTGAAGCCGGTTTAATTCCAGGTCAATCCAAGCAGGATAAATCTACCGAGACCGCCCATGATAAAACGCTAGAACAATACATGGCCGACAACCTTAATAAACGCAAAGATATGTACCAGCAAAAAATGGTTACTTCTTCCGCCAGTACTGCCAAAGAAAATTCCCAGCTAGAAGGTCTTGTGTATAAGGCCCGCCCCCTAAACGGAATTTGGGCTACGGCGCCCTATTTACACAACGGTTCGGTGTCTAGTTTATGGCAGTTATTGCAACAGCCTGAAAAACGCCTAGCCAGTTTTTGGGTGGGGGATCGTGAATTTGACCCGGTAAACGTGGGGTATGTGATCAAAAAAGGATTGTCGGAATTTAAAGTGTTTAATGGTCAAGGGGAAATTATGAAGGGTAACTCTAATCGTGGACATGTTTATGGCACAAAATTAAGTGCAAACCAGAAATGGAATCTGGTGGAGTATATGAAGACGCTGTAATTGAGTCCCCGTGGCAATTCAATTTGTCACGGGGTTCTATGCATCAGCTCATGTTTCATGAGAGTTAATCAGATAGTCACTGCTACACCCTCCACTGTTAGTTTAAATCGATAATCCCACTTTAAATAGCGGTTGCGCCACCGTCTACAGGCAGAGCAACACCGGTGGTAAAGCCTGCTAGATCTGAGCATAAATACAATACGGCGGCAGCAACTTCTTCTGGTTGACCAATACGTCCAACGGGATGAAGACTCTTTACATATTGTTCTTTTTGAGGATCGTTTTGTGTTGCCCGTTTAAACATTTCAGTATCAATAACGGCCGGACACACCGCATTAACACGCAGCCCTTTTTTACCATATTCAATCGCAGCTGATTTAGTTAGGCCAATTACCGCGTGTTTACTGGCACTGTAAATACTCATTTTTGGCGCCGCTCCTAAAGCGGCGATAGACGCGGTATTCACAATGGTCGAAGTGGGTTGTTTTAGCATAGCGGGAATTTGATATTTCATGCAGCGCCACACCCCTTTCACGTTTACATCCATTATTTTGTCGTAAACAGCTTCTTCGCCATCGGCTAATTTGCTTTGTTCAATTTCGATGCCCGCATTATTAAAAGCGATATCCAACTTTCCATATGTTTCTAACGTGCCATCAATCAATGTTTGTACATCTTGATCTTTTGTGACGTCGCACAGCATAAACGTGGCATTGCCACCGGCTTTAATGATTAATGATGCGGTTTCTTCACCATCTTGATGACTAATATCAGCCACCATCACACTGGCCCCTTGTTGCGCGAATGCTAAAGCGGTTGCGCGACCAATGCCGTTGCCTGCACCGGTAATTAAAACTACTTTTTCATTAAAATTATTCAAAGCGTTAACCTAACTGTATGTAAATCGCTACACCATAGAGTGTTTAGTTAAATTGTGGAAATGCCTTTTCTTCATGGTCGCGCATTAGTATAGGTAATTGTTATTAGGTGGTTACTGCCGAGCATTTTATTTTAGACTCGCGGTAAGTGCATATCCGAGTAAATAAGTGATATTCTTTAGGGCCTCAATCCACTAGTACTTTGGATTTTATCGGTGGTGACTGAGAACATTAAATAGCTAATCTTGTTCCTACCTTAAATGCTTCCCAAATGAACGTACACGCTGAAAAAGGACTAACTATGAACGATACTGAATTGCACTTAGCCGACTTAAACTACTTTGAATCGTTTCGTGTTCTTATCGACAACATGAAAAAGGGTCATAGTCATAATGAAACCGCCTTAAAATATACCGACTGTGGTATGGCCGCCGTATTCTTTAATAATGTATTTTTATTTAAGCCATTTAACAGCATAGATACAAAGATTAAACAGGCACAATCTTACTTTGAACAAGTAGAGCGCCCTTTTAGGGTAGTGGTAAGAGAAGAATACAGTGACACAACCGATAGCATAGCTAAGAGCTTAGCATTTAAAAAAGTAGATTGTGTGCCGATGATGATTCATCGCACCCTTTCAGAGTTAGACGCACCTACCGACCTAGATTGGAAGCAGGTTACTAACACTGAAACATTAAAAGATTACCGTGACGTCATGGCCAGTGCTTTTGTTTTTCCTGGCTGGCTTATAGACAAAGTATTATCAGATAATATTTTAAATGAAGAGCACTTAGTCATGGTAGTCGGTTATGAAAATGGCATAGCCTGCACCGGTGCTATGTTAATTCAACAACAAGACTTAGCGGGTATTTACTGGGTAGGCACCAAGCAAGGTTACGAGCGAAAAGGCTTGGCCGCAAAAGTCACAACTCAGGCAATATTACTGGGCCGTGACCGCGGTTGTACGTGGTCAATATTGCAAGCAAGCGACAAGGGTAAACCGGTTTATGAAAGAATGGGTTTTGAAACCATTGCTCATTACCATTATCAAGTTTACCAGCCAGAATTGGCTGAAGTGGAATAACTCAATTCATTGGGTTTGGTAAACTTCTGTAATAGGCCTAGATAACGAGAGGTGAATTTAGTGTAATCACATAGGTTCACCTTGCAATTCTTCATTTCAGCTTCACATTTTTGTAGAAAAACGGCTTCTGTATTCTTGCATCGTTAAGCCTGTTGACCTTTTGAATAGGCGTCTAAAAGACGTAGGATCTTCATACCCTACATTCCAAATTAAATTATTGATGGCGGTACTTGTTGATTCAAGCCCCATTTTGACTTGTTCTACTCTATAGCGTTGTAAATATGATAAGGGAGTTTCCCCTGTCGCTTTTTTAAAGCGACGGCAAATTTGTCGTTCACCAAGCCCTTCGTTCATAGAAAATTGTGAGATATCAAGCTCTTCATTATATGAAGTCTCAATAAGATTTTGAAGTTTAGAGACAATTTTATCTTTATGATTTGTATTGGGGTGGAATATAGCAAAGCGACTTTGATTGTTAAGATTAAGCTCAACCATCATAAGCTTGCCTGTTGCTAAAGCCAGTTCACGGCTATGGAATCGATGTACTAGATAAAGCGCTAACTGAGACACCGCCATAGCGCCACCTGCACTAATAATATCGCCATGATCAATGAGAAGTTTGTTGGTATTAAATGATTCACTTGGAAAGAGCGTGCTTGCTGTTTCTTCTGAGGCCCAATGGCACGTTAGTGTACGCCCTACAGCGATGTCAGAAGAGGCTAAAATAAAATTACCAGTACACACACTCGCAATAGTGGTTCCAGCCTGGTGCCATTCCTTTAGGGTAGAGAACAACCCAGACATTTTATCTAATAAAATTTTAGAATGTGATGGCGTTAAAACCGACTCAAAAGCACCGGGTAAAATGACAATATCAGGCCTTGTACAATCCCTAATTTTTATAATAGGCCCAATAACACTTCCATTGTAGGCCGTAACCGAGCTTTTAAGTCCGATTAATTGGTAGCTAAATAAAGATGCACGGGTATCAAAGTACCTTTGCAATGCGTAATTAGCTGCAATGAGCAAATCCGTTACCGAAAATACACTCGATGCCTGACAGCGTTCGTTAACCACAATCCCCACGTTTAACAATTTCATCTCTCATTTTTGGATAATCAGTCGCTAAGCATGACACATATTGGTGTCACTGCATAAGTCTAGCTAGACCTTGATGAGGCCATTATGGTCATAATTACTAAAAGTACCAAATGACCTTCTAGGGGTCTTATTAGACTCTTAAGGTTGACCGGCACGCGCTGTAATCTAAGTACCTTACTAAAGGCATTAAGAGTCTATTTAAATTATGAGTAATGAAGCAAAAATGCTTTCGCTGGTAAGCGACTTAGCGAAAGTTAAAAGTGAGCAAAATATATTAGCAGCGCTTGCTATTTATCACCCGGATATAGAATTGCTATCCCCCAGCTTTAATGCGCATGCAAAGGGTCGTGAAGAAGTCGCGCTACAACTCAATCTGTTTTTTAGTTTATTTCCTGATTATGAAGTGACACTAGATCAACATGCTATTAATGGGAGCGTGATGTTGGCGACAGGTAAAGCTTGGGTAACGTTGACTATTCCTGAAAAGAAATGCCCTCGTATTCAACTGCCGGTGTTTATTGAATTTCATTTTCACGAAGACCGTATATCAAAAGAAGTCTTTTTTCTTGATGCTGGAATGGTTTGTAAAAAATCTGGCGTGACACCCAAAGAATTAGCCCAAGAAACTTATCGCTTAAAGCTTGAAAGCACAGGCAGTCCACTAATTTAATACTGGTAGTAATATATGAATGTTCCAGCAATTAAAACTCAACCCTTGTTTAGTATGCATGTCACCTTAAAAGAGCCTTTAAATATAGGTTCAAGCTATGCCGGGCATCGAATCATTTTTGATGTTGAAAGCGGATATTTTGAAGGCGATAAACTGAGAGGGGCACTTAAACCCAGTGGTGGAGACTGGTTAATGCTTCATTCAGATGGATCATACACACTTGATGTAAGAGTGTGCCTTGAAACCGATGACGGCGCCTTAATCTATATGAACTACAAAGGGCGATGGGTCATCCCTAATCACCTAAAGAGAAAGGTCCTTAGGAAAGATACTTGTGAGACTGTTGAAAAGAATGAATATTACCTACGCACACTTATTATGTTTGAAACATCAGATGAACGTTATACATGGCTAAATGATTTGGTGGCTATATCACAGGGGTATCGAACGAAAGCAGGCATATCCTATAACGTGATGGCGGTACTCTAATTGTCATGAATGAAAAAATTACTTATTAGCAGACGAAGGAAATTAAACATGCTTAAGCTATACACCTGGGCGACACAGAATGCCCGAAAGATCTCCATCATGTTGAATGAATGTGACTTTGAATACAAAATTATTCCCATTGATATTGAACAGGGTGAACAGCATTTTGAAACGTATATTCAGTTAAATCCCAATGCCAAAATTCCTGTGCTTACCGATACCGAGTTACTAAATAGATCAAAAAAAGAGGAACCGATATTTGAGACGGGGGCAATATTATTATATTTGGCTGAAAAATCAGGTTGTTTCTTACCAACCAATGCTAGTGACAGAATAAGTACGATTAAGTGGCTGTTTTGGCAAACCAGTAATCTAGGGCCTGTATTCGGCAACTTTTCTCATTTTGCATCCGCATTGGCTAAGGATAAAAGTGTATTGAATAATTACTTAGCTCAAACAAGAGCAAGCGAACCAAATCAATATGCTATTGAACGTTTTAGTAAGGAAAGCTTTCGGTTATTGGGTGTATTAGAAAGAGTGTTATCTGAAAGAGATTTCATCGCACATGAGGATATTTCGATAGCAGATTTTGCTTGTTATCCTTGGATAGAGTCTGTGTGGCAGGGGCTATCACTTCTTAACCCAAATATAAATACTGACCTGAGGGGCGTTTATCAATGGATGAATCGAATGGCAGCAAGGTCTGGGGTTAAGAAAGGAATGGCGCAATTGGCTTGGGGAGCGGATTTAAGTAAAGGGGAGTAATCCCTTTACTGTTACACATTAATAGTGTGGTTTTAACCCGTTTGAGTATAGCGATAAGACGGCTTGTTACTGATATAATCGGCCATTAATTGATATTGCTAATACCCCATTAAACACAAGGCCCTTTCCCATGGTTATATTCATTACAAACAAAGACGCTTACCACGAAATGAAAGGCACGATAGCCACATTGCAGCACACTGTATGGTGTGCCGCTGAGGTTTTAACATTAGAGCAAACTAATGAGCTGTATAAGGCGGGTGTTGAGTTAAGTGTGCTGGATTATGAAGTAGATGTAGCAAAAGAAGCAGAACTAGAAGAAGCGTTAGAAACCATCCGTGTACATCACCCAGATGAAGAAATTATGCTTGGGCGTAATAAAAAAGCGTAATTGAAAGGTATTTAAATACGCACCCGAAAAAGTCAGTCATCCATTTAAGGCCATTTATACCTGCATTATTTAAATGCTGCCAATTTATGGATGTCTGGTTAAAGCGGCATACCCGTCACAGGCCTGATTTCTACTAGCCCAAAGCCTCTTCCCGTTAGATTTCCACCCTAATAATCACCTTTTAAAATTTAATAGTTGGTTATTAAAAACTTAATATATAGATGATAAACGCAGGGTACTATTCACCCATCTTAAAACAAGGCCAATTTATATTGGCTACACTAACCATAGAATAATTTAATATATGGTGATGGCTATCCAAGATATTTCTGAAGAACAGGTTAAAGAGATTCTTAAGGGGATTAAAATACCACCACAGCCACAGATAATGGTTGATCTACAGATGGAGCAGGCCATGCCCGACCCAGATGTAGATCGTATTTCTGAACTGATAAGTCATGATGCCTCACTAGCGGGCACCCTTCTTAAAGTCGTAAACAGTTCTTTTTATGCGCTGCCCAATAAAATCACAAGTATTCACCAAACCGTTACTATATTGGGTATGAACAGCGTGGTAAATATTGTTAATGGCATATCGATTAGAAGTGCTTTATCAGACGGTCAAATCAAAGAGCTTACCCGTTTTTGGGATTCGGCCATGGATATAGCGATGGTAAGTACCACTATCGCCAAGCAAGTGAATTACCCTAACCCAGATGAAGCCTATGCCCTTGGATTATTTCATAATGTAGGCATTCCACTATTAATGGCTAGATTTGAAAATTATCTTGGCTACTTACTAGGTGGCTACGCGTCTAATCAAGAGCGTGTTATAGACTTTGAGAATCAGCAGTTAAACTGCAACCATGCTGTTGTGGGTTACTACATGGCAAAATCATGGAATCTGCCAACAATACTGTGTGAGGTCATTGCTGAACATCATAGTTCTATTGGTATGTTCTCAAAAGGAGATGTTGTTCATAATGAAAAAAATACCTTATTGGCTATCTTAAAACTTTCGGAGCACATTTCAGGCCTTTACATGATTTTAGGTCAGCAGAACGTAGATCATGAATGGAATAATATTGAAAAGGGTGTGTTGGAGTACCTTGGACTAAATGAATACGACCTTGAATCTTTACGGAGCATGCTTTCTGATATGGGCATTTGCCCAGAAGAGTATGGCACGGTATAAAACTAATAAAGTCTTTAGCTGGGTGTAAAGCGAGTTGCAATTACGTGCATCATTGATGCTTTTAAAATAATCACGAAAGTACGTAACCTGCAATGCACTCACTTTTATAAATCCTTCCAAAAAATAAATATGTTTCCAATAGAAGCATGCTTTCTTTATATTCATGCGATTAAATATGACTTTCCCAGTTATGATTGCTTTGATTTTAGGATAACCATCCCTGGCACCATTAATTATATTTTTATACGTAAAAATTTTTTTCAAACTGCTTGCAGTCATCTTCTATTATTACCCCTTCAACTTTTTGGCTTACCCAAATGTGAAAGCGTGGGTTAAATTGATATAGTGGCGCAAGTGTTTCGCTTACCACGCCCTTTATGTCAGGGAATCCAGTGGATTGGTCAAACATGGCGGTGCCACACTGCTTGCAACGCTGTCGGGTGACGGTATTACCAGTATTGGATTGCAGTATTTCTTGGCTTAATTCACCGCGGACCTGCGTATCTGTAACTTTAAAAAAAGACAGTTTTGCAAAGCTATGTTCGGTGAAACGCTGGCAGTCTACACAATGACACACCAACTCCAAAAGCGCAGGTTTAACTGCCGTAAAGGTGACCTGTTTACATTGACAGCTGGCAGTGATGTGAGTGAAAGTTGTTTGCACGTTTATCTCCTATTTTAGTGTTACTGAGGTCTTATTGACCTAGGCACAGTGTCTTTAAATATGGGGACTTACAAAAGTGCCAATATATAAAAAACTAGGGTGCCAGTTTGGCTAAAATAGAAAATGAAAGGTAAAACTGAAAGAAGAAATATAAAATGGCTTTGTCTTTACAAACAAAACCATTTTTATTATTAACCTTGTTGACTAGGTGCTTATGTATAGTTTTTTCCTAAAGGCTATAGTTGAGCCTCTGCCCACACACACTGTTTTTTGCTGTTGCGATAT
>JAPYOO010000502.1 GCA_029938135.1 Bermanella sp.
GAATAAGGATAAGTCGCGCGATAGCCGCGACTTATCCTATTGTTGAACGAGCCCGGCCCTGTTATCTCTATATAGGGAATAAATCAGATTGCTTAGAAGGGAATGGCGCCCACTGTAAATATTGCCATTTTTTATAGGCGCGAATAATCCTCGCCGTTTAGGCGATAAAATAATAGCACTCTATTTCATAACACAAATGACCTCCACATTAAGTGAATGGCTGTTTATCTTGCTGAATTCTATTCCAGTGCAGGATTGGGTCGGCCGAATCCAATAATTGTCATGGCACAAAAGCAGTTCTTGCACATAAACTTGGGCCTTTCAATTTTCTGCTGTATTGGTACAAAAACTCTTAGAAGTAACTGCACCAACTTCAATGTACGATTAGCATTACCATGCAAAAATCCAAAATCTCGTGCGCGCCTGAATCCTTTAGGGAGTGTATGTTGCAATAGTAGCGCTAAAAAGTCTTCACCCCGTAAACGCCGCTGCTTAGTGAGGCCACTGCTACTTTCCTTGTACTGAAACGTTACAAAGGTACCGTCATCGCTTAGAATATTTTTATTACTTATCACCCCTCGATACAAGTAGCGTGATAAATATTTTAACGCGGGTAACCCACGACCAACATGAACGCACTGCACTACCCATTTTTTAGGGGAGGAGGTTGATTTAAGGTGTGCGTGTTTAATAGCTGCGAGCAGCTTTCCTCGAAACACTGTTGCCAGCGCATAACCATTGAACAAGTATTTATTCTTTAGTTTTCGCCATTCATTACGTTTTTTATTTATGCCGCCACCCGGTACGATTAAGTGAATATGAGGGTGGTAATCTAATTTCCGAGTATGGGTATGCAGTATGGCTGTCATGGCTGGTTCAGAAGACAGGTCTTTATTGTTTAAACCAAACTCTTTGATGGTGGAAGTGGCACATTGAAATAGCAGTGAATACATTACTTTTTGATTCTGCTTGGCTAGTTCACGTAATTCAAAAGGCAATGTGAAAGTCACCATGAAATACTCTACCGGCAATAATTTACTTGTCTGTCGAGCCAACCACTGCGTGGCGCAGTGGTTTTGGCACTGATTACAAGCACGGTGTCCGCAAGATTGATATCGACTCGTTAAACTAGAACAGTCTTTACAAGATAAATATATTTGTCCGTATTGTTTTGTGCGACAACCTAAAATAGCATTCAGAGCAGACCATTGGTTTTGACTGGTATTAGTGCCGTGTTGAGTTTTAAATCGTGTGAGATAATTCGAGGCAATGGTAGCAATATCCATTTTACACCTCTTCATTTAGCTGCAGGTTTAAACGGTTCACTAAGCGATTAATAAGTTTGTCAGTATCTTGATGCACAACATCAGTGAGCTGAGTATAAAGTGCCGTAGTTTTTGGGCACTCATGGCCCATCTCGTGTTGAATAGAGCGCAGATTTAACCCCGTCTCTACTAAGTGCGCACCATAGCAATGGCGTAAGCTATGAATCGTTACAAGCTTGCGAATGCCATTGTCCTTTACGATTACTTTGAAGGATTTTTGTAAGCCACCTCGGTCCATTGAATCTTTCGCAGCACGTCGTACTTCAGGGGTTTTACCTGCCGGAAATAACAGGCTTGAATGGCGATGTGTTGCCCAATATTTCCGCAGGGTTAATAATGTTTTTTTAGGTAACACTACAAAACGATCCTTTTTGCCTTTTCCTTGGCGAATGTGCACCTTCATGCGTTC
>JAPYOO010000503.1 GCA_029938135.1 Bermanella sp.
AGGTTAACCAAATTACCCACCGCGTTGGCAAATACTTCAAATAAAACACCTTGAACGCTGGCGGGTGGTGCAATGTCGGTGACCACATCGGCGATAGGAGAGCCGGTATGGGGAGTGGCCATCGTGGTTACAGATGCTACTAGATCTGGGCGAGCGGCCAATACGTAACGTGCGGTCATGCCGCCCTGGCTGTGTCCCATGATATTAAATTTAGCAACTTGGCCACCCGAGGCGGCGATGATTTCTTCCATCTGAGCAATCAAAGTTTCACCGCGCATGGCAGAGTTGTCAAAGGCATTGATCTTGGCCACATGAACTTTTGCGCCTTGTTTTTCTAGCTTGGCTGGAATTTGATACCAGTAATCTATGCTGGCGATGGAATCGAACGCAAAAATTCCGGGTACTAATATGATGGGGTGCTTGGTTTGGGTATAGCTAAAGTAGTTAGAGAGAAAGCCCGCGTTGGACTGTGATGCCAGGGTGAATGCGCAGAGCGCAATCAATGATATGAGAACTTTTTTCATGATGTATCCTGTGTTTGTTATTTTTATTGACGTTGAATTTCAACGGGATAAAGCATAAAGATTGAATTAAAAAACTCTTGTAAGATTTGATGATTTTACTTTCCAGGCGTTATTATGGCTGTTTTTGCCCATCTCTAAGAGTTTTTAGTCGGGTACTGCCAACTTGAGTGAGCTGTGTGGCTAAACAAAAAAACAAGTGTTTACCCAGTTGTATTAGCTTGCTAAAAGTATACTTAGTAATAAATAAAAATAATAAATGGTACTTGTCGTGACAGATGAAAAAATCCCGTCTTTATTATATTTGTGGGACAAACGCACCTTATATATTGGCCCGTTGTATGAAAAGTTGATGCTGTCCCAGGGCGCTGCCACCTTAACGGTGGCGCTGGATAAACCCATTAGTTTTATCGATGAAAATATGTCTCAGCCGATCTCATGCCGCAGCCTATTATTACCAGCGGGCCTATCGGTGACCATAGATACTCAGAACGCCATCGTTATTAACTGTAACCTGGACGCCCTAGGCCGTGATTATTTTGCGCTATCCCATCAAATGTTACACAGGCGTGGTGGCGTGGCGTATGAATTGAAAAACGAAAAAGAAGTGATTAATGAGTTTTGCGCCATGCGCCTGGCCCAAAAAAACTCGCAGGCAGCCTATGAGCAGCTGGACAAAATATTGGCCGATACCAGCAGTAATACGTTCAAGATAGATTCGCGGGTAGTGGATGTTGTAGAGCGTATCAAACAGACGGTGGACGATAATTTATCGGTGGAAGATCTGGCAGGTTTAGTGAATTTATCGGTACCCCGATTAGTGCAGTTATTTAAAAAACAAACCGGCGTGCCCATGCGGCGTTTTCGTTTATGGCACCGGTTATATGTAACGGCGCTAAAGATGGGGCAGGGGGTAAACTTAACCCAAGCGGCTATCAGTGCTGGTTTTACCGATTCATCCCATTTCTCTCATACCTTTAGGGATATGTTGGGTATGACTCCCTCGGCCATTTTTTCCCAGCCCAATGAATTAAAAATAATGGTGCCTGATACCGATCAATGATGCACCAATAAAAAAGCCAGGCGATTGCTATTCAGTCAATAATAGCAATCGTCTGGCTGATAAAAAGCGCGCTTAAATCTAACGTTTACGGGGTCACAATGGCAAAGGTGCCTTTGGGTTTATCTAATAAACCAAAGAAACTAAT
>JAPYOO010000504.1 GCA_029938135.1 Bermanella sp.
TGGCAATTCCCGCAAGGGGGCATAAAAGAGCACGAAAGTGCTGAAGCGGCCCTTTACCGGGAATTAAGGGAAGAAGTGGGTTTATTGCCCGAAGATGTAGAAATAATGGGCTGCAGTAAAGGCTGGCTCAGATACAAATTACCTAAACGCATGGTGCGCCACAACAGCAAACCGGTGTGTGTAGGACAAAAACAAAAATGGTTTTTATTAAAGCTCAATAGCAGTGAAAACCGTATTAGTTTTGAATTTGGCGACAAACCTGAATTTGATGGTTGGCGTTGGACCAGCTTTTGGTACCCATTAGGTCAAGTGGTGCCATTTAAGCGCGATGTATATCGCCGCGCTATGCGTGAACTCGCGCCCAAGCTGTTCGAAATGCAGGCCAAGTTATAAAATGTCACTAGATGGTTGGGCAATCTATGCGTGAACAGCCAAAATTGCTCAGCATGCAGACCCACCCTAAACCATGTTGATGAGACGGGTAAATTTTTAAACAGGCAACAATGTAAATCATGCTTAATGTGCTTCGACAAATCGTTCAGGAGGTTAATAACGCCAGTCATCTAGATGCAGCGTTAGATATTCTGGTGGATCGTGTTAAAGCCGCTATGGCCACTGAAGTGTGCTCTGTTTATGTATTGGATGTCGTAAATCGCCGCTTTATATTAAGAGCCACCGAGGGCTTAAATCGCGACAGTGTGGGTAAAGCCAGCTTGGCCGCCCGTGAAGGCTTAGTCGGTTTAGTGGCGGCCCGTGAAGAGCCCATCAACCTAGACGATGCCTCGACCCACCCTAATTTCCATTTTTTGGCCGGCACCGGAGAAGAGAACTTTAAAAGCTTTTTAGGTGTGCCTATTATTCACCAAAAACGCATATTAGGTGTATTGGTGGTGCAGCAGTCGGCCTCTAGAAAGTTCGATGAATCAGAAGAAGCCTTCATGGTGACAATGTCGGCTCAGTTGGCCGGGGTACTGGCCCATGCAGAAGCTGCGGGCATGGTGTTGGAATTAGAAGGCGGACAAAACCCGCTTAAAAAAATTAAACAAGATGTGGTGATTCCTGGTGCACCCGCGGCCCCCGGTATTGCCATCGGTACTGTGACGGTATTGTCACCCACCGCCGATTTATACGATGTGCCCGATCGTGAAATTAAAGATGTAGAAGCCGAAGTGGATCATTTTCAAATGGCCATTGCCGGTGCCAGGGCGCAAATTAAAAAGTTAGGTGAAAAGCTCTCAGATTTACGCCCAGAAGAGCAAGCCTTGTTTGATGTGTATCTTCGCATGCTTGACGACAACGCGTTGGGCGAAGAAGTCATCACGCGTATTAAAGACAAAAAACAATGGGCACAGGGCGCGTTACGCGATGTGATCTTGCAATACGTGGCGCACTTCGATCGCATGGATGACCCCTACTTACGTGAACGTGCCACCGACATTAAAGATTTGGGCGCGCGTGTACTGGCCCACCTGCAAGACAGCATTGCCGTTCCCAACGAATACGACTTTCCGGATAACTGTATTTTAGTAAGTGAAGAGCTAACTCCTTCTATGTTGGGAGAAGTCCCCGAAAACAAACTCGTGGGTTTAGTGAGTGCCAAAGGATCATCCAACTCGCATGTGGCTATTTTAGCCCGCGCCATGGGGGTGCCCACCGTAATGGGGGCGGTGGATTTACCGGTAAAACAAATGGAAGGCATAGAGTTAGTGGTAGATGGCTACCGTGGACG
>JAPYOO010000505.1 GCA_029938135.1 Bermanella sp.
TGTGGAATGGCATTGAAGACAACAGCCGCTTTTACTTTGTGCACAGTTATTATGTGGAAGCCAAAAATCCACAACAAATAAAAGGCCACGGACACTACGGTAAAGACTTTGCTGCCGCCATTGGTCAAGACAACGTTTTTGCGG
Organism: Bermanella sp.; assembly: GCA_029938135.1. Classification (GTDB taxonomy): domain Bacteria; phylum Pseudomonadota; class Gammaproteobacteria; order Pseudomonadales; family Oceanobacteraceae; genus Bermanella. The sequence continues at coordinate 145 of JAPYOO010000505.1, forward strand.
TGCAGTTTCACCCTGAAAAAAGTCACAAAACAGGTTTGCAGCTGTTACAGAATTTCCTTCAATGGGATGGGCAGGAGTAGAGACTATGGCATTAGCAAAACGTATTATTCCTTGTTTAGATGTAGATAACGGCCGCGTTGTAAAAGGCGTTCAGTTTTTAGATATTCGCGATGCGGGTGACCCTGTGGAAGTAGCCAAACGCTATGACCAACAAGGGGCTGACGAAATTACGTTTTTGGATATTACCGCCAGCTCTAATAATCGCGACACAACCATTCACATGGTAGAAGCCATTGCTGACCAAGTATTTATTCCATTAACCGTGGGCGGCGGTATTCGCTGCATTGAAGATATTCGTAACATGTTAAATGCGGGCGCCGATAAAACGGCCATTAACAGCGCAGCCATTACGAATCCAGAGTTTGTAAAAGAAGCCGCCGAAAAATTTGGCAGCCAGTGCATTGTAATAGCCATAGACGCTAAAAAAGTAAGTGCTGAAGGGGAGCCAGGTAAATGGGAAATCTTTACCCACGGTGGCCGAAAACCTACGGGGATTGACGCGGTAGAGTGGGCAGTTAAAATGACTAGTTACGGTGCCGGAGAAGTATTGCTAACCAGCATGGATCAAGACGGCGTTAAAAGCGGCTTTGATATTGAACTTACACGCGCGGTCAGTGAAGCGGTTAGTGTGCCTGTAATTGCATCCGGTGGTGTGGGTAACTTGCAGCACTTGGCTGATGGTGTGACTCTAGGTAAAGCGGATGCGGTGTTAGCGGCGAGTATTTTTCACTTTGGGGAATATACGGTTCAGCAGGCTAAAGAACATATGCAAAAAGAGGGCATTGAGGTTCGGCTTTAGGCTTTGATTTTAACTTGATTTAAAATTACTGATTCACTAAAGCTAAGACATTTTCTTTTGTGGGGGACTTACCCCCACAAAAGAAACCGTTCTAGCTTTAATGCAGCAGACTAACTCTAGTCACCCCAAATTCAACCCAAACTGCTCTATGACCTCCTGCGTATGCTCCCCCAACATCGGTGGCGGCTTATTATACTGCACAGGCGTACGCGATAACTTAATAGGGTTACCCGGCAGTTCTAAATTTTTATTTAGTGGGTGTTCAATTTTGACCTTCATATCTCGCGCTAAAATCTGTGGATTTTCAAACACCTCTTCAATATTATTAATGGGGCCAGCCGGCACCCCTGCTTTTTCAAATATATTAAGCCAGTCACCCCGATCTTTTTTCAATAACTTTTTTTGTAATATAGGAATGAGCTGTTGCCGATTAATCACCCGCTGTTTATTAGTATTGTATGCCTCTTTGGTGGCTAATTCGGGCTCCCCAATTACCTCACAGAGCCGAACAAACTGACTATCATTGCCCACCGCCACAATACAATGACCATCGCGGGTTCTAAAACTTTGATAAGGCACTATATTGGGGTGCGCATTACCCAGTCCTGTAGGGACTTTCCCCCCGACTAAATAATTAGTAGCCTGGTTAGCCAGAGTCGCTGCAGTCACATCTAATAACGATAAGTCTATATGCTGTCCCAAGCCTGACTTTTCAC
>JAPYOO010000129.1:0-3022 GCA_029938135.1 Bermanella sp.
TGTGTAAGGTAGGCTTTATTGAATGTAGATTTAGGTTTGCTTTTACGCATGTCTACAAATCCATCCATGCCATAGTCGTCTAGTTGTACCATGAAACCGCCAGGGTTAACTTGGCTGATGGTACCGTCAAATTCTTTGTCTTCTAGGGTTTCTAGATATTGCAGTTTAAGCCAAAATTCAGCCTGATTAACCGCATTGCGACCTTCAAATAAACCTACCTGCAGTTTACTAATTAACTCGGCGGTAACGTCAGGTGTTTTTTGCTCATTTAAGTGGGCACTAATAATACGGTGCACCACTAGGTCTGAATATTTACGAATAGGTGACGTGAAAGTGGTGTAGCAATCAAACCCCATGCCTGCATGGGGCTGAGCATTATCACTGTATTCACTGCGTGTTAAGAAGCGACTAAATAATGATTTAATAGGCAGTTCTGGCTGGTCTTTATTAACAGCTTGAATTAGTTCTTTGTAGCCTTGAGCACTGTTTAAATCACCTTCAAATTCAATGCCTTGTTCTTGGATGATGGTTTTAATATCCCCAAGGCGCTCGGTACGGAAACCGGCGTGTTGAATGAAAATTCCTTGGCCAATGTCATTTAAAAAGCGCGCGCAACATAGGTTGGCAGCCAACATGGACTCTTCTACTAAACGTTGTGCCTGATTACGGTCGGCTTTAACAATGCTGTGCACTTTGCCGTTCTCGCCAACAGATACATAGTAATCAGGGCGATCTTCCATGACTAAATTGTTTTTATGACGGTATTCATTTAATAACGTAGTAGCGGCGTGAAGTGTTTGAATATTTTTGTGGAGTTTTTCATCCAGTACCGCGTTGTCACCCGCGATGAAGTCGCTCACTTGTTGATAATTAAGTTTACCTTGTGAGCAAATTAACGCTTGCTTGAATTCATATTTTTCAATATGACCACTTTTATCAATTTGCAACGTGGCCACTAACGCTAAGCGGTTTTGATCAGGCAATAAAGAACATAGACCGTTTGATAACTCAGAGGGCAGCATGGGTAAGCTGCGACCAGGGAAATATAAAGAGTTACTGCGTCGTGCCGCTTCTTGGTCTAGGCAGGTATTCATACCAAACCAAGCGCTAGGGTCGGCAATGGCCACTTGTAATTGAAAACCGGTATCAGTGGTGGTGGCGTAAAGAGCATCATCCATGTCACGGGTATGTTCGTTGTCGATGGTCACAAAAGGCAACGTGGTTAAATCTTCGCGGTTTTGTGCCATGGCCGGAATATTTTCCTCAGCTAGCTGGGCTAACTCAGAGTTCATGGTTTCAGGCCATTCGTGGCTAATTTGATATTTCTCTAATACATAACTGCGCTCAAACCCTGAATCGCTTAGCTGGCCAATTTTAGATACCACTTTTGCTTGAGACTTTCCTTTAGGGAAAGGGTGACGGGTTACTTCACAGCTGATCCAGTCATCATCGTTAATATCTTTACAGGCGTCAGGTGGCAGGTATAACCAGTTATTTAAGGAGGCGATGTCGGGTTCAACAAACTGGGCCTTACCTCTTTTTTGGAAGCGTCCGGTGAAGGTTTTGAAATCGCTATTAATGAGCTTTTCAATCACCGCCTGAGTCTTGCCTTTGTCATCAGTGGTTTCGCTAAATTGAATGCGATCACCAGGAAAGACCTTGGCCATTTCATCAGGGGTTAGAAAGAATTGTTGGCCTTCGTCAGTGCTGACAAAGCCAAATCGACCCTGACTACCCCGAACGGTACCCTCTTTGAGGGCGGCTTGCACATCATCAGTGATTTGAGTCTTAAGGCTTTTAAGTTGAGCTAGGCTGTCTAAATTAAGCATTGTAGTGACTAATAAGGTTAATAAAATTTTCACCATGTTAGCACTTTGACCGTGACGACGGTATAGCTTATGCCTTGGAATTTAGGCTTTATTAATAACACTTTGGTGTGAGCGTGTGGTCTTGCTGCAAGACATATTAAAGGGGCGCATATCCCCTTAAACTAGGTGCATTGAGCCACCGTTATCGGTATTTTCGCGACTTATGGAAAGTTAATTACTTGTAGGGGGGGTAATATCAATTTGTTGGGCGACTTTTAACCCCCCTAAAGTGTCATTTAAATTGGTGGTGGTGCCATCTATAGCTAAAATAACCGTATTGATATCTGGGTTAGTGCGCGTAGTACCGGTAAAGATAACTTGGTTGTTACCCAGCATGTGAACCGTGTCAAAATTCGGTAGCCAGTTACTAAAGTTAAAACCTAAAAAGTTATAGTTGGGGTTAATGTCGCTTGGATCAAGTTCGGCCACCGAGAGTTGAAGCGCAGTATCATAGCCAATGCAGTAAAGCTTGCCGTTAAAAATTTGGCTTTTACGCAGTCCCCTAACATCTTGCCCATTAAGTCCTGGAATAGAAGGCATAGGGTTAAATACTTGGGTGAAAGGGATTTGCTGTGGGAACAGCCTGCCGCCTTGGCAGCTATCATTAATAAAATAAGGGTATTGGAAGTGGTACGATGCAATGGAGGGGCTGTTAAAAGGTAATTTCAGGCTGGTAATCCCTGTGGAGTAGCCGGTAAACGCGCGACGCTCTATATTGCCGTTACAGCTGAAATAAAGCTGATTCATGCCCCGTTCGGTCACTTCAAATATGCTGCTATTACCAGCAGCGTCATTGGCCAGAATAAGGCTAGTATTTAAAGCAATAAGTACCGTACTTAAACGACCAGTCACTCCCTCGCAGTGATCCAGTAATACCCGATAACTATTATCTCCCCCATCAAGGTTGCGATAGATCACGACTCCAGAGCGGCTGGCAATGAACTGGCCAAGACCCGGGCGGTCATCGCTGGCACTTATTTTTTCCAAGCTGTAGGTACTGCTCTCTCCTAAGTTCATGCGATAGATCGCAGTGGGAATAGGCACCTCTTCGTCGTTACTGGCCCGAGCCAATATGCGCGCGTATTGATTGAAAAGTGGTTCGGTGACATCCAAAGCGTTGGCTGTTTGTGTGGCATCTGTGCTGCTGTCTTCAG
>JAPYOO010000129.1:3122-9633 GCA_029938135.1 Bermanella sp.
TTCAACACAGGTTGCAGTGACTTGTTCGGTGGGCTCGGTGCTAGTATCAGTTGTATCGGTTGTGTCAGTAGCGGCGACGTCGGTTTCTTCACTGGTATCATCATCTGTATCGGAATCCTCTATCGCTGGTGGGCAAGGCACCCCAGAGTGATGATCCACAGGCTCCTCATGATCAGGGTCTACTTCTAGTTCGCCACTGATCATCATGTCTAATGCATCGTAATCTACGCTTACTACGTACAGATCTTCGGTATCGTTCCAGCGGGCATCTGGGGGGAAATAGTCTCGGCCCAGTGTCGTAAGGCTGCTGCGGCCACTATTTCCTTGTTGGTTAAGGCCCACCGGCGCTTCCACCACAATGCCTGTTCTTAAATCTACTAATAGATTGAAATAGTCGTTATCTGGGTCTAAATCAAAATTGCGATGGAAGATTGTGAGTAATATGTATTCAGAGCTCATAATCATCACGTCTAGAGGGATAATATTATCCTGCTGTGTGAACGACAGATTCCCTATTAAATCAAGTTCAGACCCCAACACGTCTAACATCACCACAGGCGTGATATTATTGTTGGCATCAATCTGATAAAGCTGCTGGCTGAATTGCTGGCTGGTGGCTAATCGTGGGTCGGTATCTATGGGTTTTGAGGCAATTAAAAAGCCGATAAAATCATCACTGAGAACTAGCTGTGAGACAGGTGAGTCAGGTACGTCGGGCAAATTTAAGACGGGTGCCGATGCGCCGCCACCACCGCCACAAGCACTGATGGACGTCAGTAACAAGCAAATGCAAATATGTGACAATAGATAACAACAACGCATGGGCAAATAAACCGTTTAGAGTTCTATTTTATATCGGCCAAAACCCTATTTATTTAGAGAGACTTTGTTAATTAAGGCTCTTAAAAAGGATCAAACATGAACGATGGGCAATTAGAGCGCTACAGCCGTCACCTGTTATTGCCGCAATTTGACTACCAAGGGCAAACCTCCTTACTTGAAAGTAAGGTACTGGTACTGGGGCTGGGTGGTCTTGGGTCTAGTGCTGCTATGTACTTAGCGTCATCTGGCATTGGTGAATTGCACTTACTGGACCCAGACACCCTAGAATTAAGTAACCTGCAGCGCCAAGTTATACACAGGCAAGAGGCCATAGGGGTCAATAAGGCACTCTCGGCTAAAACGACCTTAAGCGCGTTAAATGACAGTATTACGATCGTCGCACATACTGAATGCCTGTCGGAGTCTAAGCTGGGTGAGTTAATTTCAACGATGAATGTAGTACTTGATTGCACCGACAATAGTCAAAGTAGGCGCTTGCACAATCAATTATGTGTGCAACACAAAGTGCCCTTGATCAGTGCGGCGGCGATTCGCTTTGAAGGCCAACTTATGGTGGTAGACCCTACTCAAGAAAACTCTCCTTGTTACCAGTGTGTGTATCCCAATGTCGATACCACTCAAATGAGCTGTTCAGAATTGGGCATCATGGCGCCAGTGGTGGGTATGATGGGCGTGTTCCAATCATTAGAGGCCATAAAAATAATCAGCGGTGTGGGTGCAAAAAGCAGTGGTGCACTGCACAGCTTTGATGGCTTAAGCGCACAGTGGCGTCGATTTAACGTGACTAAAAATGAGCAGTGTCCGGTGTGCAGTGGTGCATAAAACATGTTCTTAAATTAAATGCAGTAACTTGTTGTTAATGTATAAATATCTAGGTAGTTTGGCGCGTATTAGCTGCTTAAACGTTGCCTTTTAATTTAAGTAAAACCCATTATTGCAGAGGTATTTATGACTAAAGAAAACAAGTCATTACAAAATTTAATCAATAATAATCGCAAATGGGCAGAAGACATCAGTGATAAAGATCCTGAGTTTTTTCCAACACTTGCTAAACAGCAGGCGCCTGAATATTTGTGGATTGGCTGCAGTGATAGCCGTGTACCGGCCAATGAAATTGTTGGTCTGTTACCGGGTGAATTATTTGTACATCGTAACGTAGCCAATCTTGTGGTGCACACTGACATGAATATGTTGTCGGTTTTGCAATATGCAGTAGAAGTATTAAAAGTAAAACATGTGATTGTGTGTGGTCACTATGCTTGTGGTGGTGTGAAAGCGGCCATGCACAATCAAAAGTTGGGTTTAATAGATAACTGGTTATTAGAAATACGTGATCTTTACAAAAATAAACAAGCGAAATTCAGAGATGTAAGCAGTGAAGAAGACAAGGTTGACTTGTTATGTGAGCTAAATGTTGTGCGCCAAGTAAACAATCTAAGCCATACCACCATCGTGCAAGATGCTTGGGCCAGAGGGCAATCATTGTCTATCCACGGATGGATTTATGGTTTGAAAGACGGCAAGGTAAATGACCTGGATGTGACGGTGAGTGAAGGCGCTCAATTAAGTGATCAATATCGTTTAGAAGACTAACTAATTCAAAACACGATTGTAATGTAATCAAGGCCCAGTTAGGTGAACACCAGCTGGGCCTTTTTATTTTTTGGGAGAGAATCAGTCGTATATTTGGCTAATGAAATGGCCGTTTCGGTTATGTTAATTTCAGTCAAAGTATTTATGCTGGTTTTGTTATCGCAGAGTTCTAAAAAGGCCAACAATATGTCGTTATCAAAGTCTTCCTCTAAAAAGTCCCCCTTTAAAAAATGGATACTATCAGGCTCCCAGCTCTCGCCATTTCATCTCAAGGTGGCCGCGTTATTAACGTTTAAAGGTATTGCGTTTGACGACTACCCAAGTGCTGGTGGCTTCTTAGCCAATTTAAAAGTGAGTATTCGGGTGCTTTTGTTAAAGGCGGGACGTTTAAAGTTAACGTATCCTGCGTTTACTCGATTAGATGAATTTCCATTGGTTCCCTTTTTGTTTGGCCCTAAGGGCGAAAACCTATACGACTCATCAAGCATAGCAGTATGGTTGGATCAAAATATTACAAGCCAAAGAGCGGCGGTGGTACGCGTGAGCACTGACCCCAAAATTAATTTCTTAGTGCAATTGGTAGATGAGTACTTTGATGAATTTGGACTGTATATGGTGCACCATGCTCGCTGGAAAATGTCAGCGCAAGACAATACTGCAGGCATGCGTTTAGCGACAGAAATGTCTTCTATTATTGGGCCGTTAAAAAATATCGTCGCCAAAGGGTTTAGTGCACGCCAAGTACGTCGTTGCCCTTATTTATTTAGCGTGGCACCTCAGGGTTACAAGGTAGATGGATTGGCGCAAGATAGGCAGGTACCCGCGCGTAGCGGTTTTCCGGCTACCCATGATTTTTTGGAAAAAAGTTACCACAATATATTACACGCTTTGGAATCTATTCTAGCTAGCAGGTCTTATTTGTTCGGCGAGCGCTTTACGCTTGCCGATGCCAGTCTATATGGTCAGCTGGGTATGAACCTAACAGACCCAACAGCGGCTAACTGGATCAAAGAGCAGGCTCCAAATGTATATGAGTGGCTACTTAAAATACATAAGGGTGATTACGGTGCGCACAATGACAATGCGCAATTAAAACCAGATGAAACACTTAAGCCTTTATTAGACGAAATTTCACGTACTTACTATCCCCTTATGAAATTAAACGAAGCGGCTTATGAAGAACATAAGGCGGGTGGTGAAACGGTATTTAATGAAAAGGCGTTCTGGAAGCGAAAATCTTTATATTCAGGCAAGGTAGATGGTCACCCGTTTACAAGTGTAGTGAAAACATTCCAGGTTAAAACGTGGCGTAACATTAAGGCATGTTGGCAAGGGCTTGACCAGGATGATCAAACGGATTTAACAAATACCTTTCCAGGCATTAAACCTATTTAAGTCAGTCTTTAATGCCACCGCCAGACAGGTCTAAGCGGTAGCAATATTGATGGTTATGTCATGCAGTAAAAAGCGAGTTTATTACCTTCTAGGTCACGGATGTAGGCAAAGTTCATGTTAGAGCCTCGCGGGCCTGGGGCACCTTCACAGGTAGCGCCTAATTCAAGAGCTTTAGTATGTAGACTTTCAACAGCTGCAGGGTCTTTAACCGACAATGCCACCATAGCGCCATTGCCCACTGTAGCCGGTTGACCATTATAAGGTTTAATCACCGCGATCATTGCGGCGCCGGGTTTATTGGACCACAAAATAATATGGTCATCTTCCATGATGCGTCTTGCACCTAGCTCGGCGAATAGGTGATCGTAAAACGTGCCTGATTTTTTAAAATCGTTTGTCCCTAACGTGGTATAACCAATCATTATTACTTACCTTAAATTTAATGAGTAAGCTATTTATACAGTGCAAAGCATAATAAGCAAACCTATATAGGTATTACCTTTTCAAGGGCTAATATACTGGGAAAAAGTATAAGGTTGGCTTAATATATAAGGAATAAGAGCATCAAAAGGGGTGAGTAAATGAAAACTCTACAGATAGATATTGTAAGTGACGTAGTGTGCCCATGGTGTGCCATAGGCTTTGCCAATTTAAACACCGCCCTTAAAGAGATGGATGAGCCCATTGAAACACATGTGCAATGGCACCCGTTTCAGTTAAATCCAAATATGGCAAAAGAAGGGCAAGATATTAATGAGCACTTAGTTGAAAAATACGGCCTCTCACAAGAAAAACTCAATGATAATAAAAATCACATTTCAACGTTAGGCAAGGCGGCAGGGTTGGAATTTAAATTCGATCAACGCGCTCGTATCTACAATACCTTAAGTTGTCATGTGCTTTTGCATTGGGCAAAAGAACAGGGCAAACAAACCGAGTTAAAACTGGCGTTCTTTGAAGCCTATTTTACCGAGGGTTTAGACATTAGCGATCAAGATGTTTTATTGCAGATAGTACAAAGTATTGGCCTAGATAAGGACATGGCGCAAGAAGTATTGTCCGAGGGGCATTATAAAAATTTAGTTAAGGAGCAAGAAAGTAAATACAAATCCATGGGTATTCAGTCGGTACCGGCATTCATTATTAACAATGAATATTTACTCAGTGGTGGCCAACCAGTGGCATCATTTAAACAAGCGCTGCAAGAAATTATGGCAGCACCTGCAAAATCCACTGAATTATAAATACAGCCCAATACTAACAAAGTGAGCAGCGGCACCGGCCAATACAAACAGGTGCCAAAAATCATGAAAATCAAAATGAGTATGTAAATTGGGCCACTTACAGGCATACACAACCGCCCCTAAGGTGTAAGCAATACCGCCATAAATTAACCAGTCTATGGCGTCACTGGGTAAGTTTTCGCTAAGCGGCTGGTAGACAATAATGGCAACCCAGCCCATGCCTAAATATAGCGCGGTGGATAACCATCGAGGGGCATGCAGCCAGTAAATTTTCACTAAGATGCCAAATGTGGCAATGCCCCAGATCACACAAAACATAACGGTGGCCAATGACCCTGTTAAGCCCAGTAATATATAGGGTGTATAGGAACCGGCGATCATAATAAATATGGCCATATGATCCACTCGTTTAAGCTTTTTAATGCCCTCGTCGGATGTCTCAACTAAGTGATAAACGGCGCTGGATGCAAACATAATGATCATGCTTAATCCAAATGACAGGTAACTGGCAAGGTAGGCACCGGTATTTTGCGGGGGTAAATGCATAAGCATGTACCCCAAGCCCGCGCATGAGAGCAAAGCCCCGAATAAATGGCTTAGTCCTGAAAATGGTTCACGTAGATGACGACTTAACATTTTGGTAAACACTTGTTCGCTGAAGTGGTTTCATTAGACGAAAAAACGTTCAACTCGTCAAGTGTAAATGATTGTCTTGGAGTGTGTGATCCAATTGAAAGGCGGTGATTTACAGGGTTTAATATGGTCACGTATAATTCCCTTTTAAATTTTAAGAGTAGCAAACGCATGATTGAAAGGTTAGTTGAATGCTAAAAGTAAGCGGCGTTATTTTGGCTGGAGGCCAAAGTGAGCGCATGGGCGGCCAAGACAAAGGGTTAATTGAGTATCAAGGCTTGGCTATGGTGAAACAAGTGGCCAATGGGTTTGCTGGTGTAATGGATTTACAGGTGAACGCTAACCGCAATCACGAAGAATATAAAGCCTTAGGGTTTGACGTGTTTGCAGATGCTACTTGGGCGGATATACCAGGGAACTCGGGGCCATTGTTGGGTATTTTGTCAGGCCTTCAGTGTGCAAAAGAAGATTGGGTATTGTTCAGCCCGTGTGACACGCCTGAGTTGCCACATAATTATTTTACCAAGATGAGTCAAACTGCATCAGATCAATTATCGATGGCGAATGTGGTTTTTGATGGCGAGCGCCGTCAAAATTTACATTTGTTACTGCACAAAAGTCACAAAGAAAATTTACATATGTATTTACTGTCGGGTCGCCGAAAAACGTACCAGTGGTTAGATTCAATCAATGCGTTAGAAGTGAATTTTTCAGATCAGTCGGGCGCGTTTAAAAATGTGAACGGCCCTGAGGATTTATAATTTTTTATTAAACAAGATCGGGCAACGGCTGCCCTCGTACGA
>JAPYOO010000506.1 GCA_029938135.1 Bermanella sp.
ACACCGTAGGCTCTTTTACCTAGATACACTTTATTAACATAAAGCTCCAATATTTCCTTTTTGCTGATCTCTTGTTCGATGTGCAGTGCGAGCAAAATCTCAGTAAATTTACGGGTAAATGTTTTTTCACTGCTTAGATAGTAATTTTTAGCCACCTGCATGGTTAGTGTGCTGCCACCTGAGCGTTTTTTCCCTGTGGTGATTAATTCGTAGGCAGCACGAGCAAGGCCTTTTATGTCGATACCGGGATGAGTATAAAAATTTTCATCTTCAGCCGCAATTAGGGCATTATAAAATTGCGTTGGTACTTCTTCAAAGCGAACGGGTGTTCGTCTTTTTTCGCCAAATTCAGCAATTAGTTGTAGATCACTGCTATATATACGTAAGGGGGTTTGAAGTTGTATGTTTTTTAAACTCTCCACCGAGGGTAAGCTGGGTGCAAGATATAAATAAACGCTACAAATACCAATTATCAAGCTAAAAAAGCCAGCAATAGTACTTATTATTAAAAAACGCAAAACAGGTCGATTTATTGTCATCATTAATTGCTTAGAATAGAGATATGTCCCAAAGTATTTTTGGGCGTGAACCATTATAAATGGTTTTTTGTTCTTTTAATGTGATTGTGCTTATAATGAGTCACTATTCATACATTTTGGCACCTTTCGCGTGTGTGTGCTGTATTAATTAAGGGATAGCGGTGCTAGCCAAACTATTTAAGAAAAAAAATAAGGCTGTTCTTGGGGTCGATATAAGCTCCACTAGCATTAAGCTTATAGAAATCGTAGAGCAAAACGGGCGCTTTCAAGTGGAAGCTTACGCCAGCGAAGCCCTGTCTGAAAATGCTGTGGTTGAACAAGCCATTAATGATGAGGAGTCCGTGGGCGAATCCATTAAGAAGGCCATTGTTCGTTCGCGTACTAATGTCAAAAAAGCCTCTGTTGCCGTGGCAGGTTCTGCCGTTATCACCAAAATCATTCAAATGACTGAAGGTCTTTCATCCGATGAGATGGAAAACCAAATCCGCATAGAAGCGGATCAATATATTCCTTACCCCTTAGAAGAAGTGGCGATGGACTTTGAAGAGCAGGGTCCGGTTGAGGGTAACGACAGTCAGGTAAACGTTCTACTTGCCGCCTGTCGTAAAGAAACCGTTGAACTGCGTGAAGACGCCATTGAAATAGCGGGCCTTGAATCATCAGTCGTCGATATAGAAGCATTTTGTGTTGAGCGTGCATTCCAGCTAATAGAGCCTCAGCTGGAAGGTGAAAACCTTGATACGGTGGCGATAATAGATATTGGCGCCACTATGACTACGCTTAATGTATTGCATAAGGGCGCGACTATCTATACCCGAGAGCAGATGTTCGGTGGTCGCCAGCTCACCGAAGAGATACAGCGTCGTTATGGTATTAGTGCTCAAGAGGCCATGAAGGCGAAATTGGAAGGCGGGCTGCCAGATGATTATGACACTGAAATTTTGGAGCCATTTAAAGAATCTGTAGTGCAGCAAGTGAGTCGTTCCTTGCAGTTTTTTTACAGCTCTAGTCAATTTAATGATGTGGATTATGTCATATTGGCTGGAGGTACCTCCTCATTGGAAGGTTTATCGCTCTTAGTGCAAGAAAAAATAGGTACACCGGCTATTATTGCTAACCCTTTTGCAAACATGACGTTAGGCCAAAAAGTGAACGCACAAATATTGGCCAATGATGC
>JAPYOO010000130.1:0-2572 GCA_029938135.1 Bermanella sp.
ACCTTGAGAAGCATAAAGATGTTGCCGTTGCCCTGGTAGACGTTGTCATGGAAACGGATAACGCAGGCTTAGAGCTGGTGAACCACATACGCAATAGTTTTAACAATAACGAAATACGCCTGCTTATTCGTACGGGGCAACCTGGCGCTGCTCCTGAAGAGTCAGTATTTCAGGACTACGACATAAATGACTACCTGAGTAAAACCGATCTTACCGCTCATAAGTTACGCATGACACTACTCAATGCACTGCGCTCTTATCGTGACATTCGCCATGCCGCAGCACTGCAAAAACAGATTATGCTGGCCGAGCAAGAAACACTGGCCGCTGCTGCCGCATCCGAGGCCAAGTCACAATTTTTAGCCCACATGAGCCATGAAATACGCACACCTTTAAACGGCATTATCGGCATCGCCGATATTTTATCCCAAACCCCCCTCAATGATATTCAAAATCAATATGTCAGTACCATTCACGATTCTGGCGAAGCACTGCTATCAATCATTAATGATATTTTGGATTTTTCAAAAATTGAAGCCGGTAAACTTGAACTAGAGCATATTGATTTTTCTCTGGCCGAACACACTCAGTCCTTAGAGAATTTATTTATTGTTCAGTTAACCACCAAAAAATTACAATTTAATACCCACATTGATCCAAGCATCCCTACCTTCTTAAAAGGGGACCCGTTACGCATCAAACAAATACTGCTCAATCTAATTAGCAACAGCATTAAATTTACACGCTCGGGCTCCATTGAGCTCACAATAAATCTTGTTAATCCAGAGCCCAATCTAGTATTACAATTTAACGTGAAAGATACCGGCATAGGCATCCCACAAGACAAATTGAACCTGTTATTTGAAGCCTTCACCCAAGTGGACTCTTCCACCACCCGTAAATATGGAGGAACGGGCTTAGGCCTACAAATAAGCAAACGTTTAGTTGAATTAATGGGCGGCCAAATACAAGTCACCAGCGAAATCGATGAGGGCTCCACATTTTCGTTCACCCTCGCCCTGAGAAAAGGTGCACACGTTCAACCGCAAGTCATCGATGAGCATTTACATACTCAACGCCCAAATTCCAACATTAATATATTGATAGCAGAAGACAACCCCACCAACCAAATGGTCGTGGGCGCGATGCTAAAACGCCTTGGTTATCAATACGATATTTGTGATGACGGCCAACAGGCCTTACAAGCCATACAAGATAAGAAATATGACTTGATCTTGATGGACTGCCAAATGCCGGTATTGGATGGTTTTGCTGCCACTCAAGAGATACGCAGTAATGAAAAATTTACTGAACTACCCGTCATAGCACTAACCGCAGGCGCTACCGCCCAAGAACAACAACAATGTTATGACGCCGGCATGAATGATTTCTTATCAAAACCCATCACGATGGCCGTACTAAAGAAAACCCTAATAAAGTGGCATCACTGATTGGAATTTTCGAGAGCATTTCATTATTAACATTTGATATAACATCTGCGTTCCTTCAAGAAAAACAATCTAGGCTCAAGTGCACAGCTCCTCGTTTTTAACTTAAACTCAATATAGGAATCATTGAAACGGCATTCAATTAATTTGTATGAAAGCCCCAATATTTATTTATCTTTTTTGCATGCTATTAGTGGGTTGCTATGACAACCCATCAACTAGAACCATGGGTACTGCACACGTTTCCATGATTATGGATGTTCAAACCGATCAGTATAACGTGCAATTTTCCGCCGATTTTCCACACGCTCTTCCAGCAGATCTAACGTGGATTTTTGGCGATGGTTACCGCTCACACAATACCAACACGTCACATAATTACCCAGCACCAGGTCACTATACTGCAAGCCTAGAATACGTGTATCAAGAACAATTTATTCAAAGGGATATTGACGTTTTAATACCCGGAAACAACAGCCATCTCAGTATCTCTGCCCGTCAAAACATGGCTTTCGACAGTGACCACAACGATCCTAACTTGCCATTTGCTTCCAACAACGAAGCCCCCCAAACCATTGTAAGTCCAACGGTAGTAAGCGGCGTATTAATGAAAGCACACAGCTGCCAAGCAGGCCGTTTATGCGACACCGGCGATGAAATAGACAAATTCCACATTACACTCAACCCGCAAGATGAAATCACCCTACACGTCCTTAGTGGAGTGATAGACATCCAACTAGAGAAACTGGATGGCACAACCATCATTGAAAATTCCATACAAACCACCAAATTCACCGTAACGGCCAATATATTAAGAGACGCCGAATACATTTTAAAAGTACAGCTAAACGATCAAGTTCGTGCGGCTCGTTACCTTTTCGAAATTAAGCAAACGCTAGTAGAGCAACATAATTACCAGCCCGGAAAACTCATAGTGACATGGCAAGGCCAGCCACAACCCGAACTCGTAGACATTGGCGACAAACGCTTAGACGGCCTACAAAGTGACACTTTATTTCAAGCACGAAACAGCCTTTCAAAAACAGGGTTGGTTAAAAACGTAAGCCTAAATTACTACCGAAAATCGTTTAACCAATCTCTCCCCCCATTAGAATGGCAATGGC
>JAPYOO010000130.1:2672-9608 GCA_029938135.1 Bermanella sp.
AATGGCAATGGCCATTACAATTTCAAATCATCAATGACTTATGGCAACCCTTGGCCGCTCGCGGAAAAACACCCGGCGGGAATGTCACTGTCGCGATTTTGGACACCGGCATATTTTCAAATCACAAAAATTTTAACGGCCTTTCACGACACAGTGGTTATGATTTTGTATCCGACCCCATTAACGCAGGTGACAATGATGGCTGGGACAATAATCCTGAAGACCCTGGAGACAACAATCAGAGTTATCATGGCACCCATATTACCGGCATCATTGCTGCCCAACCCGCATCGTTTCCGAATAGTTCCCAGGCCATAACTGGACTTTCTTGGGGAGTAAACGTGATGCCCTTAAGAGTGTTAGGAGTCAACGGTGGCACCAGTTACGACATGATTCAAGCCTTGCGCTATGCGGCCGGCCTAGAAAATCAAAGCGGCCAACTCCCCAAAAAACCGGCTGACATCATTAACTTAAGCCTTGGCGGCAAACAATTCAGTGCAGCCGAACAAGCGACCGTTAACGATGTATCCAACAGCGGCGCCATAATAGTTGCTGCTGCTGGTAACCAGTCACATTCTCAAGTGAGTTTTCCTGCGGGTTACCAAAATGTCATCGCCGTAGGTGCACTCACTCAACAGGGTATTCCAGCCTCTTATTCAAACAATGGACCCTACTTAGACTTAATGGCGCCAGGAGGCGAATGCAGTGATCTACTGTGCAGCACAGGTATACGTAGTTTAAGTGCTCAGGGCGCTTTAATGAACAATTCAGATCAGCGCCAAAGCACTTGGAAAAATTTAGCAGGAACCTCTATGGCCAGCGCGCATGTAAGTGCTTTACTGGCGATTATGCGCAGTGCCTTGCCCGCTTTAGACAGCAATCAGCTACACACTCTTATTTCAAAAAATAGACTTAATCATTCAAACCCTGAAAAGCCTTTTGATACCCAAACAGGCTGGGGTCAATTAAACAGTGAAAAAATATTGGCCTTCATGGACACAAGCACATTAGATCACGGACAAATATGGGCCGCAAAAAAAGTACTTTATCTAAATATTAATGAACGCCAAACCATCCCACTCATTATCCGTGGCGACAGCCCTATAGCTGGCTTTAAACTAGAATATGATCATGAAGCTCTGAGCGTTTCACTGAACAACAATGAATTAATCGTTCAAGCCAAAACAGAATTAAACACTGCACAATTAATAAACATTTACAGCAATGAAAACCATTATTTAAGTCTGAAAGTACAAGCCAAGGCTCACGCTGCACCCTCTATTATGAATCATTTATACGTATCTGTAGATAATTCAGGTGGCAGTCATTCTGAATTTCGAGCCCCACGCAAAGGCGGACAATGGCAAGCCTTTGTGGGAACAACCTTTGATAAGCAAAACATCCAAGGCAGCTCGGATTTAGATTATGATGGTGTATATTGTGAACCGGGGGAGTTTTGTGCACGCATCGAAGAGATAACGCCCAAAGATACTAATATTGAAATATGGGGGGATATAATTTTTCATTAACCACCTTAACCATGAACGATTAAGGCGGCTTATTAGACCAACAACTAAGCTGACCTTAATACACTTACAAGCTACCTAACAAACCAGATTTCAAGTCATCCTGTACTGAATCTTCAGACAACCAAATACCAAACAACGCCTGCTTAAACGGTAAACCTAAAACAGTACTTTTTAGCTCACCATTTTTAAAAACGGCCACACCCTTCATCGGCGTATAAACAAAATCAAAGAT
Source organism: Bermanella sp. (assembly GCA_029938135.1). Classification (GTDB taxonomy): domain Bacteria; phylum Pseudomonadota; class Gammaproteobacteria; order Pseudomonadales; family Oceanobacteraceae; genus Bermanella. The sequence continues at coordinate 4,434 of JAPYOO010000130.1, forward strand.
ATCATTCTCTTGGATAGCTTCGTTGAAGCTAGCAATAAAGGTATCAATTGTAGCTTGAATCGGAGCAACATTACCGTTGGTAGATTTCTCGAAGCCTTCACGGGTGGCCGTTTCCATTTTTTCACTGGTCAATAAACCGGATGTAATATGAAGACGTAACGCCATGGCTTTATCTTGAGCGATAATAACGTCAGCGTCCTTAGATGCTTCACTTAAATATAAGCCAGCTGCGTAAATATCCATAAAGAATTTGCTGCGTACACCCGTACCGTTAAGAGACAAGGATTGCTGCTGAGCGTCTAATTTTTCAGGTAATTGCACACCGGCCACTTCCACAGCCATTGCTCCAACACTTAATAATGCAAGGCAAAATATACTTAAAATTCTTTTCATTGTGTAGATCTCGTTTTTTGTTGTTTTATTGTTTTTTTATCATTTGCATTTCAACAAATGGCAGTGCTATATAGCCAAGGTCATCGCTAGAAAGCAAGCCTCCGCTCTATCCTATAAGTAAAGAAATCGCCTAAAAACATATTTTTTTACTTCTTTTAATCATGAGTAAAACCATCGTACTGCATTGACCAGCAGAAACCCATTTAAACTAAACTTTACATTAAATATCGGCTTTAGATTATTCATGCATTAGGACACCATTTCACTAGCCTTGCCTTAATTTGCCCATTACATTAACAAGACGTCTGTCGAGAAAGGTAGAGTTATGCAAACCATCAATCCCATGGTAATTACCATCGTCCAGCAAATTATGATCAGTGAAAATGACACTGATGCTTGGCGTCGCAATCTAATACAAAACCACATATTTGAGGTCCAAGAAGTAAAAGATCTGTCCGAAAGGGAGATCTCCCTTATACACCACGCTTTACTGGTTCAACGCTTTAGCCGTATGAGCAGCGACGAATTACTAGAGCAAACCGCTAAACATAACCTGCAGTACCACATAAACTTTGAGTCAGATGAATTTCAGACGGGTGCTGTTTGCTACTAGCCCTCGCTTACGTTAAAAACCCAGCCTTCGCTGTATGGCGAAGGCTTAGTTTTAGGCTGTGAACACCTCGTCCACATGATCCATATAACTCAACCGCACAATCCTTACACTTTCTTCTTTAATACTGGCTGCTAAAGCTATTTTCCCCTTCCCTAATAGATATTTTGTCAGCTGTAGAAATGTTGCTCTTAGCTCAGAGAGTGTTTTCTCCATGGCCTTTCTAGAGTAGCGACAACTGCTTACTAAACTTAAAAGGCGAAAGTGTGCATGACTATAGTAGTATTCAGCCTCCTTATGTCGGCCGTATTGACTACACGCATGGGCGCTGTTGTGACACGAAATAACGAACAGTCTCACCACTTTCCATAACTGCTTATGTTCTTTTTCAAGCCAAGGCTCCAATAAGTCAACCGTCAACCCAAATGAGTCACTGGCTGCCTTAAACTCCCCTGCGTGGTAGCAAGCGTCCCCTTGCAGGGTGTAAAATTCCCATTTATTTAAAACATCTTCAATGGTTTGTTTAGTAGCCAAGGTGCCGCCCTCTTACATGCAAGTGATAATCATTATCATTTAAGTATAAAGAGGCGACCCTGTCAAGTGACCACAACTGGAATTCGAGCGTACTATGAACCTAAACGATTACTATCTACCCCTAAAACACGCACACATGACACTGGTCATCATCAGTATTGTTTTGTTTATCATTCGCGGTGGCGCCAAAGTTTGTCAATCAACACGATTCACACAGAAATGGCTCAGAATAGTGCCTCACATATTGGATAGTTTGCTGCTAATAAGCGGTATAGGTTTAACCGTTATTATTGCGCAGTACCCTTTCAGCGATCACTGGTTAACCGTTAAGATGTTATTACTGGTGGGATATATTGTATTAGGAATGAAAACGATGAAGAGTACTCACATCTTACAGCAGAGAACCTACTTTGCAGCAGCCTTATGTTGTGTACTTTTATTGGTGATGGTGGCCAAGACGCACCACCCACTGGGAATATTTAGTTTATTGTAGTCCTTAATGCACAGGCCCTTGATGGGCCCAGTGCACTTATATAGCTATTGACGAGCCATTCGGCCAATAGTATTTTCGGGGTTTAACGGCTTTAAACTTCTAGTAGGATTAATATCCAATCCGCCTCGACGCGTATAGCGGGCTGTCACGACTAACTCGTCAAAACTACCTACCTGGCACAGGTCACAAAAAATCTGCTCTACGCAATGTTCGTGAAAATCATCATGGTTACGGTAGCTAATAATATATTTTAACAACGACTCGTTATCAATTTCAGAGCCTTTATATTGAATGACTACCGTTGCCCAATCTGGTTGACCCGTTACTGGGCAATTGGATTTTAAAAGATGGCTGTGTAATGTATTTGATACTTGTTTTTGACTATTCACCATCAACAAGTCCACATTAGGCTCAAAGCAGGTGACATCAACATCCAGCTCATCTATGCATTCTCCCAACACGTTTTTCACTAGCGGAAAATCATTAACCGCGAACAATTTGACTTCAATGTTAGCGCCAAAACCTTCGCTTAAGTCTTGCTGCAACAACCCCCTAACCTCTTCAATATTTTCAAGCTTGGTATTATTAAAACTGTTTAAATATAATTTAAACGATTTTGATTCCACAATAGAGGTGGAATTAGCCGGTATTAGAAACTCAGCAATGGCAACCTGAGGTTTACCTTTAAGGTTTAACCAAGAAAGCTCATACCCAGTCCAAATATCTTGACCATAAAAAGCTAAGTCACCATTCACCCTTGTTTCGGGCATATTCAACCTTTCTCTATTACCACTACGCGCAATAGGAAAAATTAAGGATTTATCATATTCAAAAACATATTGAGTTTCTTTACCTAACAACAATTCATCACTACTCATGGGCGAATTCCTTTACCGCGGTTTAGTAACCGCATACTGATAAAAAATAGTATTAAAATAAGGCTAATTAATATCGTATAACACGTCGCAAGACTCACATCACTCACCCCCAACATGCCATACCTAAATCCATTCACCATATAAAGAATGGGATTAAACTGCGAGACTATTTGCCAATGGCTTGGCAATAAATCTGTACTGAAGAACACCCCTCCTAAATAAGATAACGGGGTTAACAAAAAAGTAGGCACTATGCTTACATCATCAAATTTATTGGCATATAAAGCGTTAATAAACCCTGCCAATGAAAATAAAATAGACGACAACAGCACTACACTACTTAAAATCCAGAAGTTAAAAACGGTTACATCTGTAAAAAACAATGCGACCATCGTAACAATGATCCCCGTCATTAAACCTCGAGCTACTCCGCCAAATACAAAGCCCGTTAAAATCACACTGTTGGGCAAAGGTGCCACCAATAGCTCCTCGACACTGCGTTGGAATTTATTGCTAAAAAATGAGCTAGACACATTACTATAAGCGTTATTAATCACCGACATCATGATTAAACCAGGCATAATAAATGACATGTAACTAATACCTGACATCTCGCCTATACGTGAACCAATCAAACTGCCGAATATAATAAAATACAGAGTCATAGTGATGGCTGGCGGTAACAAAGTTTGTTGCCAAATACGCATAAATCGACGTATTTCTTTCATCAAAATAGTCATGAACGCAATTCGGTGCATCGCTATAAAGGCCAACATGATTACTTCCTCACCAAATCTACAAACAGGGTTTCTAAACGGTTAGACTTAGGGCGAATAGAGCTGACTGATATTTCGGCGTCATTAAACACCTCAAATAATTCATTAATGGCAGTCCCTTTATTAACCTCTACCTCAAAACAACTGTCATCGACCCAAGTTACGGTAAGCGCCTTTAAATCGGGCCTCACTGGGTAGGCTTGAATTAGATCAACCACCAAAGTCTGGGTATGAAGCTCTTGTAATAGCTCTTTTGTGCTGGTGTTTTTGACAATTTCGCCATGATTAATAATCGCGATATTCTTGCAAAGACTCTCTGCCTCTTCTAGATAGTGAGTGGTGAGAATAATGGTCACACCCTCCTCCTCATTAAGCTTTTGCAGGTAAAGCCACATACTCTGCCTAAGCTCTATGTCCACACCTGCAGTAGGCTCATCTAGTATCAGCACCTTTGGTCCATGTACCAACGCACGGGCAATCATTAAGCGACGCTTCATTCCGCCCGATAGCATTCTTGAGGGCACATCACGCTTATCCCACAACCCCAACGCCTTTAAATATTTATCTGCCCGTACACCCGCTTCTTTCTTCTCTATGCCGTAGTAACCCGCTTGGGTCACCACAATATCACGCACTTTTTCAAATTGATTAAAGTTAAACTCTTGGGGCACCACCCCTAGCAGGCGTTTAGCAGCATAAATATCACCATCTAGATCCAACCCAAGTAAACTCACCTTACCCTGGGTTTTATTAACCAAACCCGAAACGATCCCTAATGTGGTAGACTTACCAGCACCGTTGGGTCCCAGTAGAGCAAAAAAGTCCCCTTGGTTTACCTGCAAGTTGACATCTTTTAAGGCTACAAAGCCGTTGTCGTATACCTTGCCTAGACCCGATATGCTCAATGCTGGCCCAGAATAATTCTCTATTAAGCTCATATAATTATGTCTATTCAAATCTATAATGCTCAACATCATACTCTTATTTTATTAAAAGAATTCCTAGGGTTTTTGCAACAAGGTTTTCCATTTAACCAAGATCCATTGCCCAGTGAAGAGCAGTCCTTTTTGGAGCAATTACAAGCGATCATTAAAGCCATGGAAGATCAAACAGCCCAAACGGCCTTTGATGGCCAAGACTGGCTAAGCCGCTTATTTCGCAACTTTCCCACTATTGCCCCGCACCTTGGTCGTGAAGTTCTTTGGTATTTTGGCGGAGATGCACTGCATTTTATGCCTGACGAAGAGATTGCTAAATTTCAAATGCTAGACGATGCTCTATATGAGGGCGGAGAAGGTTTTGACTATATGGCCGCAAAAATCGCCATTTTCTCTAAATAGCGAACTGAGTTTCGCAAGTCCCCATAAACGCAGCTATTTATTAGCTGCTTTTTTTTGCTTATTTTAAACGTAAAAAAGCCAGTGCAAGCACTGGCTTTAAAATTTGGAGCGGGAAACGAGATTCGAACTCGCGACCCCAACCTTGGCAAGG
>JAPYOO010000507.1 GCA_029938135.1 Bermanella sp.
CAGCCCTCGCCTGCTGCGCTGCGAATATACAATTCGTGGTCTGAGAAAGAGCTAAAAGCCTTGGTTAGCTTGCGAGCGATAGGTGTCTCATATAGAGATATAGCCCGGCTACTACACCGATCAAAAGGATCGTGCGCGATTGTTATGTCACGCAAAAACCTTACCGACCTTTGCCGGGACGCTAGATTTAACATGATTAATGGTATTATGAAACGGGAGTGCGATAAATGAGCAGATTAATGACCATCGATGAGTATATGGATCGAACCTTTTCTAAGGCGTCACAGCCCCACATTAACACTGTGAGGCGATGGATTAGAGAGGGGAAGCTTAGTGCGATTAAAATGGGCCGATCTTATTACATTGAAGATAATGGTGGAGAAGAGTACGCTAACGACTCTGATAAAAATAAAATGGATGCTGTCATGGCAAAAATACTAAGTGCCTAAGTCTCACGGATTGCCGCCAAACCTTTACGCCAGTGTTACAAAAGGCAAGTTGTATTTTGCTTACAAACACCCTGTAAATAAAAAACGGCATGGACTTGGAACCAATAAGTTAAATGCAATAAAAGCCGCCCGGCTTATGAATGACAAATTTGAGCAGCGTTTTGAAATAGAAAAGTTGCTGGGTAGCGGTTTAATTAAGATGGATATGCTTTGCGAAGAGTATAGGGCATACATTAAGCAGCAATTAACGGAAGATAAGTTAGCTAAGTCAACTGTCGATAATCGCGGCTATACATTAGATAGGGTGAAGATAGAGCTAGGAGCCTTATACGCGAGAGATATTAAGACCATCGACATTACGCGATACCTTAACGAAATGTACAATCCTAAAACTGGCGAGGGGGCAGCTAGGTCGCGTGATGTGCATAGAGGCCATCTAACCTACCTATTTAAATACGCATTGCAGCAGGGGTATGTGGAAGGAATTAACCCGGCAGAGCCATGTTTAATCATTGGCAATAAGCGCGTGATGAAGCGACACACTATAGAGGGGTGGAATGCTATTTATAACGCAGCACCTTACTGGCTGCAAAATGCAATGGACTTGGCTGTTCTAATTCTTCAAAGAAGATCAGACTTGTGTGACATTAAATTCTCAGACATAAAAGACGGCCACATTAAATTAATTCAAAAGAAAAGCCGTAGGCATGATAGCGCGTACATAGAAATTGAAGTCACGCCAGAGTTAGCTAAAGTGATCCAGCGATGTAAAGCCGACAATGTACTCAGCCCATACCTGATTCATCGAGTGCCAAACAAACGCACTAAAGCGGCAATAGATACAGGCAACCACAGAACATACATCACGCCAGCATTCTTGAGTAGGGCTTTTAAAGAGGTTAGAGATTCAATTAACGCTTACCCTGACTATGCGTCAGAAGAGCAACCCGGCATTCATCAAGGCAAAGCTTTAGGCAGTAAATTGTATAAGCGTAAATTTGGTGAGTCGGCAACAACAATGGCTGGTCACTCCAGCGTCGAAATGACTAACTTCTATGAAGAAGATCCAGATGACATTCAGTGGAGAAAAGCAGTCCCTAAATTGAGCCTAAAAACCGATTTAAAGCGTTAGGCGTTACAAACTTTTTACAAACTTTTTACAAACTGCATTTTTACAATATCTTAAAATCTACGCAAGGTATTGATCCAAAAGGAAATAAATGGTCGGGACGGCAGGATTTGAACCTACGACCCCCTGCCCCC
>JAPYOO010000508.1 GCA_029938135.1 Bermanella sp.
CGTGACTGATCGGAAAATCGAATATTACTTATCACAATATCCCCTAGGCTATGTTGCGGATCGGCTCCCTTTACACGCATGTTTTTGAAGGCAATTTCTTCAATCTCACTGGGCAATGAAAACGTTATGCTGCCGTCTGCATTGACACTTGAGCGAGGTGCGTCTGAATTGTATTTAACGCCTTTTACGGTAACGTCACTGTCAAACATACTGGCAATAGGATTAAGCGCATTGACCACATCGTTTAATGGTCCCAATTCACTTAATTCGGTTTCATGTTTAATATTTTCCCCTTGGGCGCTGGCCAATAAATTTTCAAAGGTTTGCTGGGGAGTGTTAAATCCTTGGCCAGAAATATCGGCTAGGCCATCATCGTCTAATGCTTGTAATCCTGCATATTGGTCCATGTGACTGCTGCTATTGGTATGATCTTGTTGCGACGATGAGTTGCTTTGGCCGGCAAAGGCGCCAAACGACATGGGCCCCAGAATCATGGCCATAATAGTGGCGATAAAGCGGTGGCGGCTTTGTTTCTTAAGGGCCTTTTGAAGTTGACGCTCGCTTATCACCCCTAGGTCAATGAGCGCTTCGCCTAAGCGCATGCCAGAGGTGAGTTGAACCTTTAGGGCAACATCCAATTGTTGCTCGGTGATAAGGCCTTTTTTAATGAGTAATGAACCCAAACGACTTTTAGTGGTGGCTTGCGACACATTGATTCCTTTCATGACAATTTAGCTATGAGGTAATAGTGGTCGAGTCTGGCCAGCTGGCAACCGACAGAAATTGGCACCAAGGACTAAAATTTAAGGTTGAAGCGTTAGGTGATTGATTTAGCTACTAAAGGGAGTGTGCAAATTTATGGTTTTTTTTTGTATATAGTACTAAGGCACCGATTTAAGTTGGTACCTTCGTTTGGGCTGCCGCTTTAACTTGGGCCAGCATAGCGATAATTCATGACCCATTTAGATGCGACGTTTATATACTTGGCTGGCATTCAATTGGGCCGGTAAACGTCTATAAGCCCCCTTGTGTGACTTTTTTCATAGGCCTGCGTGCTTACTATTTGTTATAGTACGTCGCTTGATTTATAGGGTTTTGCCCTTATATAAAATGTCTAAAGAGTGTTTTGGAATATTTTTTACGCTATTGCCAAATCGCTTTTATCGTTAAGGAGAATTACATGTCCGATCGCCATATTAAATTGCTTATCTTAGGATCAGGTCCTGCGGGTTACACGGCGGCTGTTTATGCTGCGCGTGCCAACTTAAACCCAGTGGTTATCACGGGCATGCAAATGGGTGGTCAATTAACCACCACTACGGAAGTGGATAACTGGCCGGGTGATGTTGAAGGTTTACAAGGGCCTGAACTGATGCAACGGATGCAAGCCCATGCTGAGCGTTTTAATACCGAGATTTTGTTTGATCACATTAATGATGTTGACCTAAGTAAAAAGCCTTACACTCTAACCGGTGATCAGGGTGTATATACCTGTGATGCGCTGATTATTTGTACCGGTGCCAGCGCTCAGTACTTAGGCCTTGAAAGTGAAGAAGCTTTTAAAGGTAAGGGCGTTTCGGCGTGTGCCACGTGTGATGGTTTTTTCTACAAAGGCAAAGAAGTCGCCGTAATAGGTGGTGGCAATACGGCCGTAGAAGAAGCTTTATATTTGGCGAATATCGCCAGTAAAGTACACGTTATTCACCG
>JAPYOO010000509.1 GCA_029938135.1 Bermanella sp.
CGTTCGCGGGTTAAAAAGAAGTTTTTAACCAATTGCTGGGTGAGAGTCGAGCCCCCTTGCACTAAACCGCCCTTTTGCACATTCACCATCATGGCGCGGGCTATGCCCTTAAAGCTGATGCCAAAATGATCATAAAAATCTCGATCCTCTACTGCCACCAGCGTTTGCTTAAGTAACTCAGGTACATCACTTAACTGTATAAGCTGGCGATCTTCATTGTGTTTGGGATAGATGCCACCAATTAACAACGGCTCTAAGCGAGCAATATCCACCGGTTTGCCATCAAGCCACAAGGCACTGATGGTATTGTTGTTAAAACGAATATGAATGCGAGCGGCCACTTCATCACCGTCAAAAAGCGGGAAGTAACGACGGTAAATGTCCATTTCGTTACCATCGATCATATATTGACCAGGGGTCACTATATTAGGGACTTGTTGATACCCTATTTGCTCAAGCTCTTGTTTTAAGTATTTGGGTTTTAGGGCAAGGCCTGGGTACATTTCTAATGGGCGTGCATATACTTTTGCAGGTAACGCCCAGCGCTTACCTTCAAATTTATCGCGTACTTTGGCGTCTAAATAAGCCATTAACACAGCCAGAATCACTACCCCCACTAGGGATAACTTCATAAACCAGCCTGCGGCCACTCGTTTTTTTGAACGTACTACTTTTTTCATGCCCGCAGTATACCGAATATATGACGCGGCACTAGATGCGTAACACCGCATAACTAATATGTTGGCCACCACAATACTAGAACTCGGCTGTGGGTTTGCTGCTCTCAGGTGCTTTTTGGCAGGGATGCCAAAGCAAGCTTACAAGGATGTATTTACGCGTCCTTAGAGTAGCAATTCACTGTTGAGTTGGCAGGCTAGATAGCCTTGGTACCTTTTAACATTTGACCAACACCACAACCCAAACCCACCAGCAATTAAATTCTGCTAAACTGCACCTCACATTTATTGAACACACAAGCAAAGGACTCCCTATGGCTAAGTATCAGGTTTACGGCATTGGTAACGCATTAGTTGATAAAGAATTTGAAGTAAACGATGACTTCTTTGCCGCCAATGGCATCGAAAAGGGCATGATGACCCTAATAGAAGAAGACCAACAGCACAGCTTACTTAAAGTGCTAAAGGACCAGTTTGGTTTGAAAAAGCGTGCCGGTGGTGGTTCAGCCGCTAATACTATCTTTGCCGCTCAATACTTAGGCGCTAAAACCTTTTATAGCTGTAACGTGGCCAATGACGAAACCGGTGATTTTTACGTTAACGACTTAACCCAAGCCGGTATCGACACTAATCTGGGCCCTAACCGTGACGAGGGTGTTACCGGTAAATGTTTAGTGATGGTCACGCCTGATGCTGAACGTACCATGAATACATTTTTAGGCATCACCGCCAATTTAGGCGCTGAACAAATTGATGAAGCCGCCCTTAAAAACAGCGAATACCTATACATTGAAGGCTACTTGGTCAGCAGTGATCCTGCCCGTGCTGCGGCCATTAGCTGCAAAAAAATTGCCGAAGATAACCATGTTAAAACGGCCATCACCTTCTCTGACCCGGCCATGGTGCAGTTCTTCAAAGACGGTTTAGTTGAAATGATTGGTGGCGGCGTAGATTTATTATTCTGCAACGAAGAAGAAGCCCTGTTATTTGCCGACACTCAAGATTTTGAAGTGGCTAAAAC
>JAPYOO010000510.1 GCA_029938135.1 Bermanella sp.
CGAGGCTGCCCTCGTACAACGTATCCCGTGCGCTATTAATTTAGCGGCAAGCCCTGTCCTATTCTTGCCGTTATGAAATTATTTTTTAAAAATTAACGATAAAAACGTCTATCTATGGGCGCTTTTCTAAACTGGCACTTCCCTTGCAATCCCCTTAGTAGATGCTTTTATTACGTTTGTTAGGGAGTTACTTATGGATCGCGCGCTGTATATTGCCATGTCGGGAGCCAAGCAAAATGCTCTGGGCATAGCTGCCTCCGCCAATAATCTGGCCAATGTAAGTACCACTGGATTCCGACAAGATTTTGAGCAGGCCAGAAGTATGCCTGTGTTTGGCGATTTTTACCCCACTCGTGCTTACGCCATGGAGGAACGCCCCTCCAGTGACTTTAACCCCGGCACTCTAGTATCAACCGGTCGTGACCTAGACTTAGCCATTGATAATCAAGGCTGGTTTGCGGTGCAAGATGATCAAGGAGAAGAAGCCTATACCCGACGAGGGGATTTGCATGTGGACGCCCTAGGCCGATTAATGAACGGTGAAGGTAAACAAATGATGGGCAATGCCGGCCCGATTGTATTACCCCCTTTTGAAAAAATAGAAATAGCCAAAAACGGCACTATCTCAATACGTGCATCAGGGGATGAGCCCGCGGTGGTGGCAGATGTAGGCCGAATAAAATTGGTGTCGCCGGACTTAAAAGAAATGGAAAAAGGGCTTGATAGCTTGTTTCACATGCGGGGTCAACAGCCTGGTGATATTCAGCCACCAGTTGAAACGGTAGAAGTGGTAGGGGGGCATTTAGAGCACAGCAATGTAAATTCTGTTTTAGCATTAACTCAAATGTTGTCGATGCAAAGGCAATATGAGATGCAAGTTAAAATGATGAAAACAGTGGATGAAAATGCGCAAACAACGTCGTCTATTTTAGATATTCAGTAACGACAAAAGCAGTCGAAAAATTTAGAGGTATGTTCTTATGATGAATGCATTATGGGTGAGCAAGACGGGACTGAATGCTCAAGACCATGGGTTATCGGTTATTTCAAATAACCTAGCAAACGTAGCAACCACCGGTTTTAAAAAAGATCGAGCGGTTTTTGAAGACTTGATCTATCAAATTCAACGCCAACCGGGTGCGCTTTCAAGTCAAGATAGCCGCTTGCCTTCAGGGTTGCAGTTAGGTACTGGTGTTAAGGTTGCGGGTACACAAAAAATATTTACCACCGGCAGTTTGCAAGAAACATCACAACCGCTAGATTTAGCTATTAACGGTCGTGGCTTTTTTCAAATAACTATGCCCGACGGCAGTATTTCATATACCCGTGATGGCACCCTTCATATGGATGCTGAGGGTCAATTAGTCAACGCCAGTGGGTTTTTACTAGAGCCCAATATTACGGTGCCCGATCAAACCAATACACTGACCATTAGTCGAGATGGCATTGTCAGTGTGACGTTGTTTGGTGATACCGAACCCACAGAGGTGGGTCAGATAGACGTAGTGGACTTTATTAACCCCGCCGGATTACAAGCCATGGGAAGTAATTTATTTTTAGAAACGGCCTCCAGCGGAGCGCCTCAAGTGGGGGTTGCCAGTGAAGCTGGCTTTGGCTCTATGATGCAAGGGTTTTTAGAGAATTCAAATGTAGAAGTAGTGGAAGAGATGGTACAAATGATTACGGTGCAGCGCGC
>JAPYOO010000511.1 GCA_029938135.1 Bermanella sp.
GAAGACGGTTTTGTGAGTATCGTAGACCGTATTAAAGACATGATTATTGTGTCTGGCTTCAATGTGTTCCCGAATGAAATTGAAGGCGTAGTCGCCGAGCATCCATCGGTTGAAAACTGTGCGGTTATCGGTGTGCCCGATGATAAAAGCGGTGAAGCGGTTAAATTGTTTGTGGTGGCTTATGACAAAAACCTAACGGCCGACGACCTTAAGGCGTACTGCAAAAAGAACTTAACGGGTTACAAGATGCCTCGCCATATTGAATTCCGTGATGAGTTGCCTATGACGCCTGTAGGTAAAATATTGCGCCGTGAGCTTAAAGACGAAGAAGAAGCCAAGCGTAACGCTGCTTAATAACGGTTTTACGAGTGCCCTTTGAAGGCATTTTATTAGGGTGGAAGTGACGGCTGCGTCATGACCACCCTTTCTTGTTTTTGCATCTGCCCATTCCTATCCGTACAATGCGCAGCAACTCTATTTAGTCCTTTACTGAGCAGTCTTCTATGAGTAATCCACAGCTAAGCCCATTTGGCACTAAAATCACCACCGCTGACATTATCGATACCCTGGGTTTTTTCGATAGCTGGGAAGAGCGCTATAAATACATCATTGATTTAGGCAAAGAGCTGCCTGCCATGGATGATGCCCTTAAGACGCCCGAGCGTCTTATTTCAGGTTGTCAGTCAAAGGTATGGATTGAGCCTCATATTATCGATGACAAGCTCTACTTTGACGTGGCCAGCGATGCGTTCATTGTATCGGGCTTGTTAGGTTTAGTGCTGGCCGCTTATAACGGCAAGACGGCCGCGCAAGTGCTGGCATTCGATATGGAAGACTTCTTTGGTCAGTTGGATCTGCTGAAGCACTTATCCCCAACCCGTGGTAATGGCTTGCGCTCTATGGTGCAGCGTATCCAGCAAGTGGCAAAAGGCACGTAGTGTGAAGCGTGAGTGCAGAGGTGTTCATTTTAGGGGGTGGAAGTGCTGATTCAGTCAATGTGACCCAAAGTGGGATCGTAAGTTGTTTAAATTTTAAACAGTGGCTATTTAGTACAAATCCCGTATAATTTGCGCTCTTTTTTACTCATATCTATTTCAACCCATATATTAGGAAAACACCATGGCCGTAGAACGCGCACTATCTATCATCAAGCCTGACGCAATTGCTAAAAACGTAATCGGTAAGATCTACAGCCGTTTCGAAGAAGCTGGCCTAACGGTTATCGCTGCTAAAATGGTTCACCTTTCTGACGAACTAGCTGGCGGTTTTTACGCTGAGCACGCAGAACGTCCTTTCTACAAAGATCTTGTTGGTTTCATGACTTCTGGTCCTGTTATGATTCAGGTTCTTGAAGGCGAAGGCGCTATCCTTAAGCACCGCGACCTAATGGGTGCTACTAACCCTAAAGAAGCCGCTGCTGGAACTATCCGTGCTGACTTCGCTGAAAGCATCGATGCCAACGCTGTTCACGGTTCTGATTCTGTTGAATCTGCTGCCCGTGAAGTAAGCTACTTCTTCAAAGCTGAAGAAATCTGCGCACGCTAGTCTGTGTGTATTTAGGTTTAGCTTCGGCTAAATCTAAAACTTGCCTGCTTCGCAGGTAGTAAAGAGGGCGGATAGGCAAATGGACTTCCTTTTGCGACCGCCCTTTTTGTGTATTTAAGCTGTAACGATTTATAAAGGTGTTTTCATGA
>JAPYOO010000131.1:0-1344 GCA_029938135.1 Bermanella sp.
TGCTGTAATAAATTATACGAGCGTGCTTCAAGGCTTGCGCCGGCAGATAAGCCAATATCGCATTTCCCCGAGAGTGTCGCCAAGATATTGAACAACGTGTCCACCTTAGCAGCAGGGATGCGGTTATCAGGGTCTGAAAATACACGGGCATCTATTTGAGCGTCGTGTATGGCAGACTTAGTATCAAACCCTAGAGATTTGATATGGCTGATAACTGGATTAACCAGTGATACAGATATGCAGTCGGATGTCACCGTACTGATCCTTTACTTGTTATTTTTATTGATTGGGATCTATGTCCTAATATTATAAATGCACGGAATGTGCCAGATATGAAAATAAAAGCATATTGGCAGGTACGGGCTAGGTTTTTTTTATGTAGACAGGTTATAAGCGTATTCGATTTCCTCATAAACGTTACCGGCAGTAACTTACCGGTAACAATGTTGGGAATATTTTTCTACCACTAAAAGTGTATTTCTAAACCTGTGCTTAGGCCTTCGAGGGTGGCGCTTGGAAAATCAACAGCATTTAAAGTGATAATGGAGTACTCAGCTCTAATGGCCAGCCAATCGAAGGGTTTGGCAATAAGGCCGTAGCCATACCAAAAATCTATGGCGTCAACCGTTTTACCGTCTGCTTGGCATTGCGTTAAATTATCGCAGTCGTTTAAATTGCTGATAACGGATGTAGGAGCACCCGCGTCATCTTCTTCAAATATGGCTTCGCGGCCTTCAGAAAGCTCAATGGCTTGAGTGTCAGTCTGCCACACTAGAAGGCTGGCTCTGGCATAAAACTGTAACCATTCATTGGCGTTTATTTTAAATTTAAGACCGGCGGATACGCCTTTGGCGTGTAAGCTATCAATGCCGCGATAAACAATTTTGTCATCTGCACGACTTAACGAGCCAAACCCTAGGTTTTCATAGGTGTCTCCATCTATATCATCTCCACTGTCGTCAGCACTTACGTAGGTGGGGCGGTCATAGGAGGATGCGCCAAAATCCACTACGCTCCATTCTAAGTCTAAATTCTTAGTGACGTTCGCGCCCCAGTCTATGCGTAAACCGTTACTTTGGTTATCGATACTGGCTGAGCTGTTAAAAGATTGGCCTGCACCGAAATATCCCGAGCTATGTGCCGGTAAACTTAAAAGAATGACAGAGAATAAAATGAAAAAATGTCGCATGTCGATACCGGCTTATTATTATGCGGGCAGTTTAACCACCATTAGTCGAGCTGTCATGGTGATTTCTATTATTTTGTAAAAAGTGTCAAAACAGGCAAAAAATAGCTATTTTTAAGCACGAACGTGTCAGTTTATTTCTTATTTTTATCTGCTTT
>JAPYOO010000131.1:1444-3322 GCA_029938135.1 Bermanella sp.
CTGGCACGGTGCTGTCTTCTGCTATTGGTGTGTTCTTGGTTGCAGGTTTTTCTGTAGCTAATGGAACTGCGACGGGCTTGATTGAGGTGCTGTCTTCACCTGTTACTTGGCTTTGAGTGGTATCAGGTAAAGCGGGTGCTTTTTCACTGGGCTTTTGTTGTGTGTCTTTAAAGGCGTTATCGAGTTTGCCCTGAAGTTTCGCAAGTTTCGCTTCAAGTTCAGATTTTTCATCTTCCCATTGCCCTTGTTGCTTAATGGCCATGGCTTGTTTGCTGATTGTTTCTGCTGCCTGTGCCAGTGCAATAGATTGGTTGTCCAAAGGCAGGTGAGTCACGTCTTGCTGGTTAAGTGCTAGGCCAATACGAGCGATGAGTTTTTCTATGAATAAAACGTGCTGTTCAGCCTCATTAATTTTTAACTTTAATAAGGGTTCAACTGTTACAGACACATGTTCAGCGTGCTGGGCTAAATGAATAGTTTTTTGGGTTTCATCATTAATGGCTTGCAGTTGTTTGCGGTTTTGTTCGATGAACAGTGTAAGTTTCTCAACCGCGATACTCGCTTTTTCGATGGATACAGGGGCAAAGTCTTCAGCGTCAGCATCAATGGCTTTTTCTAGGGCTTTTTCAGCTTGACCTAAATAGGTTTTTTTAAGGACTTTGATTTCAACGTCAGCAATATCATTTAATACGGAGTTTTGCTCCTTAATAGCTTGGGTGGCGTTCCCTTGTTCAATTAAAACGACTAGGTCTTTGATGTCGCTTTGGACATCGGAATAATCACCTGAAAAAAGAGTGGGAGCCTTAAGCTCTTCAAGCAATGCTAAGCCATCTAAAGACAATTTAAGTTGGCTAATTACGGTCTTTTTATTTTCAAGTCCACGCTTTAGTAATTGTTGGCCAGTAAGAGCGTGAGTAATGATCTTTTGTACGGCTAATTTATCCTTGAAAGCCGATTCAGCATTGCGGATTTCTTCTTCCGCCTGGGCAATATAGGTAGGGCTGTAAAAATACAGGTCTTCACGCTGCGCTAAAATCTGTAAGTCTCGGGTTTCATCCAGTACTTCTTGTGCGCTCAAACCTAGGTTTTTGGCCTGTTCTTGAGCGGATTGTTGGATTAATAAGGTGTCTTTAACCGCTGGAGCTGAACAAGCTGTGATGAACGCAGCACTCATTAAACCAATCAATATTTTGTTCATGGATTAATCCTTTAAAATTAATGTGAATTGCTTCGCAGTTTAGCAAAATATCACAATACCAGCCAGTAATCGGCGTTAAATAGGGCTATTAAACTGATACTGACTAAGACCTTTTGCTTCCAGGATTATTTGCTCGCGGTGCCTATCTTCAAGTTCAAAGCGTGCTTGGTCTAACTGGTGCTGTTGTTTTCGGTTAAGGGCTTTGTAAGCCTGATGATGAGGCATGTCTTGGGTGTTTTGATAGTGCAGCAGAATCGTTTTAAATTGCTCTTGATGGGGGAGTTTTTCATCAAGACGGTTCATTAATACCATAATGCGCAGACAGCCTTCAGTGATTTCGCATTGTTGGCTCGCGACAGAATTGGCAAGGAAGCGGATATCACTGGCAAGCTCTTCTTGTGCCGTAAGCCAAGCCTGTTGGTTTATTTGAGCCTGCTTGGTTTGTTCTTTTTTTAGCTTATTAAGCTTAATCCAATAATAGGCTGCGGCCACAGATAGGGCGGTGATGATAACGGCGGCAATGGAAAGTAGAATCCAATACATGTTCAGCTCCAAACTAGCTTTCATATTTAATGGCGGATTTTAACCGGAAAAGGGAAACTTACAAGTAGGTGGCGTTAGACTTAACGTTGATGAGTTAAAGCAATAAATGCTTCATGAGTGCTTAAAAACACACGTCC
>JAPYOO010000131.1:3422-9456 GCA_029938135.1 Bermanella sp.
CAGGGGTCTGTTAATACATGGTGGCGCAGTTCGTTGCGAAAATGAGCGCTGTTGGGGACACGCCCAATAATTGCGATATGGGGTTGGCTTGCGTTACGAATTAATAAAAAGAGTGATGCCAGTACACCGACGCCAATCCCTATCTCGACTCCTAGTATTAGTACTGAAGTAAAGGTGGCTAGCCAAATGGCTTTGTCACCGAGCAGTGCGGTGGAGTTTTTTAATATAGGTTTAATGTCCAGTAGCGGCCAAACGGCCATGAGGACAATGGCCCCAAGTGTGGCGATGGGTATGTAGTGGATGATGTCTCGCGCAAATGATAAAAACACCAGAACAAAACCCGCCGTGAAAACCCCTGCCATTGGACTGGTGGCGCCAGCTTTGTCATTTACCATGCTGCGTCCAAACCCGCCTGCCACAGGGAACCCTTGGAATACGGAAGCCGCAATATTAGCAGCGCCCAAACCGGTAAGCTCTTGATTGGGGTTAAATGGGGTTTGTTTTTCTGAAGGCTGTTTATGGCTAAGAGATTTAATCACAGATGAACTTTCTAAAAATCCTATTAAGGCGATTAATGATGCGCTGGGTAGAAGTGTTAAAAAATAGTGCCAAGGTAATTGCCAGTTAAATTGAATTACAGGGGTGCCTTGTTCTATTGGGATGCGAGCTAATTGGGCATCGGGCCATAGATAGGTGGCAAATATTCCAAGTGTTATGGCAAATAATGGGCCTAGTTTACTGATAGTAGGGTGGGGCAGTTTAGCCATCAATATCAGCACTAATATAGCTAATATGCCTAATATCGTGGTGGTAAGGTGAGGTATTTGGCCACTAAAGAGAGTAACACCTAATAACAGCGGCAGTTGCTTAACAATAATGAGCAAAGCCGCCGCGGCTGTAAATCCATGAATAACCGGGTGGCCAATGAAGTGCACCAGATTACCGAGCCTCAAAAAACGCATTATTAATAAGGTCCCAGCGACCTGCAGTGCTAATAATTGAGCACCCGCCACTTGTTCGGCTGTAGGTATATCCGTTAACGCATCTCCCACCATTAAACTGACGATGGCCACCGGCCCAATGGCTAAAGCGCGGCCGTTGCCAAATATGGCATAGGCCAGTAACGGAAAGATACAGCAGGCAAGCGCGCTGGCAGCAGGCAGATGGGCCAGTAGTCCGTAGCCGATGGCTTGAGGGATAATCAAAATAGAGACAATAAGCCCAGCCAATAGATCTTGCTTAAGGCTCCAGGGGGTGAGTCGCCATGGGAAAAGAAGTTTTCCCATCTTTAAGCGATTAAATCAGCGCAATAAATACTTTGTAATACGTCAATGACTTGCTTGGCTTTACTGCCTTGTAATGAATAGAAAATGGTTTGCGCGTCGCGGCGAGTTTGCACTAGGCCTTCACGACGCAACCAAGCTAAATGTTGGCTTAAGGCAGACTGGCTTAGATCAAGGCGTTCATTAAGCTGGGATACATTCAATTCTTGCTGAGCTAATGAACATAGGATCATTAGGCGGCTTTCGTTGGCCAGTGCTTTTAGCAGTTGGGCTGCTTCGCGCGCGTGGGCTTTTAATTCTTGAGCAAGATTGTCTTGTGACACTTTAATCCCTATTCATATGCTTGGACTGATCTAAACTTAGCATAAGATTTTAATGTAAGCTAAATTAGATTTTGCTAATGTATTATATGTTGGCACTCAATCGTTGGACCATTATGGATAAAATACACATAGAAAGCTTTTACCATCAGGATACACAAACATTTTGCCATTTAATTACCGATGCCGAAACTAAATCTTCAGCTTTGGTAGACCCGGTAATGGATTATAGTCCAGCGGGAGGTCGTTTCGGTTATGAATTTATTGACTCGGTATTGTATTATATTAAATCCAATCAGCTGCAGTTGTTGTGGGTGCTAGAGACGCATATTCATGCGGACCACCTGACGGCTGCCCAATATGTAAAGGAGCATACTGGGGCGAAAGTAGTGAGTGGGACCAGCGTGAAAAGTGTGCAGCGTTATTTTGATGAGATGTTTGATCTTAATAGTTGCGCTGAATCCCTATTTGATAAATTGGTAGAAAGCGGGGATTCGTTACCCCTGGGGGCAAGTAACATTGAGGTTATGGCAACGCCTGGGCACACCCAGTCGTGTTTAACGTATGTGTTAAAAAATCAGGAAGGTGTCTCGGCATTCATTGGCGATACTTTGTTTATGCCAGACATAGGCAGTGCCCGCTGTGACTTTCCCGGTGGTAGTGCCGCTGTGTTATTTGACTCAATTCAAAACATTTACGCATTGGGAGACAAGGCTGAGTTGTATTTGTGCCATGACTATCCGCCAAGTTCGCGTAAAGCGGTTGCCAGTGTGTGTGTGGCTGCGCAAAAACAAAATAATATTCACTGCGGTCAAGACACAGACAAAGAGCAGTTCATTAACATACGTGCCAAGCGAGACGCAAGTCTTGCTCCTCCCAGATTATTATTGCCCAGTTTACAGGTAAATATTCGAGCAGGGGTTTTGCCTGCAGCCGATGCCCAGGGTCGACGATTTTTACGAATCCCCCTGCGTTAAGGGCTTTATAGCCCTAATAGTGCGTCATTTGTGCCATAAGAAACCTCGTTCTTGTGCTTTTTATTTATATTCTGCTAGATTTATTAGCAGAATATAAATAAAAGCAAAGGAAGCTTATGGCATTTTCAACACGTTGGGTGCTGGCGGATGGCACACTTAATGAGCAACCGATAACCATACGTTACCGTGAGAGTATCCAATCGGAGCTTGATTCTGCTCAATATGATCAGTGCATTCAGATCTCTTGGCAGGCAGAAGAACAAGACCCTAAAACTGGGTACCCCAGTCCTGACGAGCTTGAAAAAATAGATGTCTTTAATCAAAAGTTAATGGAAGCGGTAGAAGCCGATGAGCACGGTTTACTGGTGATGGTTTTGATGTGCGAGGGGATAAATCAGTGGATTATCTATGCCAAAGATAACGAACAATTACAAAAGGCTTTGAATACAATTCCCACTGATACCGGTTTATACCCCATTGAAGTGACGAGCGATGAAGACCCTCAATGGGAAACCTTTACCCAATTAAGGGACGCGATTAAAACGCAATAAATCTGCCACAAGGTTATCTTTGTGGTTTTTTGCGGTCCTTCTTCTCTTGTTCTTCTTTAGCTTTAACTTGCGCTAATATGACCAAAGCTTGTTCTTCTTCTATTTTCATTTCTGGCGTTTCATAGGTTACTCGGCCCATTTTGCCACCGCGCAATTCGTGAATTAATATTTCTGCCGCTTTATGTACATCAACGACTCCGCCTGCACGTAAAAAGCCTCGCTTGCGACCAATGAGTTCAATAAGCAATTCACCTGTTTTGGGTAGCTCATCAATTTTGTATCGTGCTTTAACCTCATCTGGATAAAGCTGTAATAGCATGTTGGCGGTGTATTCGGCCACTTCAAAGTATTCCAATGCCGTATCTCTCACCGCGCCACTGGCGGCCAAACGAAAGCCGCTGGCAATATTATGTATTTTGGGCCACAGCATGCCTGGGGTATCGGATAAAACGATGCCGTCAGCAATTTTGATATGTTGCGGGTGGCGTGTAAGCGCCGGCGTATTACCCGCTTTAGCAATCATGCGTCCCGCTAAGCTATTCACTAAAGTAGATTTACCCACGTTAGGAATGCCCAAAATCATGGCGCGAATCGCTTTTTTCTGTGCACCACGGTCGGGAAATAAGTTAAGGCAAAATTTGGTGATGCTTTTAACTTGTTTCTTATCAAGGCCCGTTATTGCCATGGCGCGCGTATTAGGTAACGAATTATAATGCTCTATCCAAGCTTTAGTGTGTTTTTCATCCGCTAGGTCAGCTTTATTTAATAGCTTTAATATTGTTTTACCGGCACTTAGGTCAGGGATAAGCGGGTTTTCGCTTGAATAAGGTAGGCGCGCATCTAAAACTTCAATGACCAAGTCAATCTGTGGCATGAGCTCAGCAATTTGTGTACGTGCACGGTGCATGTGACCGGGGAACCACTGAATGGCCATAAAATTCCTGAAATTAGCAAGGTTTAAAAGGGGGGTATTTTAACGGTTTATGTTGGCGCTGGGAAAGGCTATTTACCCGTGTCCAGGGCGGACACGGGTAAATATTAGGGATTAAGCAAAAATACTAGGACTGTTGTCCATGTCTTCGCTTTCTACTTCGCTTTCTACTGTGTTTTCAACTTCGCTTGAGTCTTGTGTTTCACTCTCATCGTCAGTTGAATCCATAGCGCTTTCAATAGGCTCTTGTGAATCACTCATCATCTCTTCAGGCTCTGTTGGCTGTTCAGCAGGCTCGCCGGCCAATACTTGTGAAGCGGCCAAGCTTTGTTGTTTGGCCTTTTCTTTTTCAAGTTTGCGTTCAGCTTTAATGCAATTTTTGTCTTGCATAATCCAGTTGTTACCGGATACCTCTAGTTTTTCTAGGCCTTGCTCTTCAGCGATTTCAGCGGCGATGCTCAAACCTAATTCGTCGGCATCTTTAGCCAACATCTTACGCTCAACCGGCTCTAGAGCACTAAACATGTCTAATAGCGCTTGACTTAAGGCTTCACGGGCAAGCAAAGCTTTATCTTTATTAAAGCGCTTGGCGATAGTGCTTATCATGGCCATATCGGCACTACTGATGCTGATATCCAGGGGACTGAAGGCTGCTTCATCGGCTAACCGAGACAGTTCTTCTTGATAAAATTGTTCGATGATGGATTGCGCTTTGCTCATGATGTGGCCTCATGTTTGGGTAGAGAGTTTTATACAGGGGCAGCCGCGTAAGGTCAACAGTGTCTGTATGTTTGTACAGGGTTTTAGGCCGGCTTTAACATGTATAATTGAATTCATAAAATAGGCGGTAGGTTTACTTCATGAATGAAAAAATGGTCGAAGAAATAATAGTTCAAAAATTAAGCGGTCACTTTGCTGCTCATCACTTGTCGGTAGACAATGAAAGTCACATGCATAACGTGCCACCAGGGTCTGAAAGCCACTTTAAAGTGGTATTGGTAAGTGATGACTTTATGGGCAAAAACAAAGTTAAGCAGCACCAAGCGGTTTATCAGGTGTTGGCTGAAGAGTTGGCCGGTCCCATACATGCTTTGGCATTGCATACATTTACGGAGCAACAGTGGCAGCTAACCCAGCAAGCACCCGATTCCCCTGATTGTCTTGGCGGTAGTTAGTCTAAAGTCTAATTTGGCAATATAAGAGGGTACACCCTAAGGGCAATGGCATTGCCTTAAAATGTGCTCTGGGTATACTAAGATTTGGTTTACATAAAGTTACAAAAGTAACTGGCCACATTCTCAATAAAAATAACATGAGGCGTCACCATGCAATGGTTTAAATCCATCACTACAGTAAGTACCCTTCTACTTGCTTCGCTATCTTGGTCTGAAATTGGTCCGTGGGAGCTTCAAGACCAAAATGACGAAAAAGATATTCAGGTCTTTACTCGTACAGTGGGGGATTCACCTTTAAAAGAGTTTAAAGGTGTGACCCATATTAAAGCGGATACCACTGCGTTTGTTTCATTGTTAATGGATCCAGAAGCCGCCACTAGTTGGATGCACAACGTAGTTGAATTTAAAGTTGAAGACAGTCCATCACAAACCGAAAATGTTGTTTACACGGTAAATAAAACGCCTTGGCCGGTAACAAATCGCGATGCTTACATTCGCTCGGTTCTAAGCGCTGATGCCAATGGTGTGGTGACATCTACATTAACGGGGGTATCTGATTTTAAAGCGGGCAACGATGACTATATCCGTATGCCTGAACTTAAAGGGTCTTGGGTATTTGCACCTATGGAAGACGGTATGGTTGAAGTGACGTATCAGGTTCACGCGAATCCTGGTGGTAGCCTGCCAGATTGGTTGGTAAATGCCATTGTGGTGGAGACGCCTTTGAATACCTTACAAAATCTGCATGACGTTATTCATAATGAAAAATATCAAGGTAAAAGTTATGCCTTCATAGA
>JAPYOO010000132.1 GCA_029938135.1 Bermanella sp.
GTTTCCATGACAACGTCTACCAGGGCAACGGCAACATCTTTATGCTTCTCAAGGTAGTCTATGGCTTCCTTGGCGCTCATTGCACTGGCCAGGCGTATGGGGCAGTCTTCAAAGGTAAAACCGCGCAGCACCATCTTGGTTAGCTGGTGAACGTATTCATCATCGTCCACCACTAATACCAAATACTCTTTGCCACTTCCCTCTATTTTGGGGGGGTCTTTGGGTTTAACCAAAGGTTCGCCGCTGAACAGTAGCTCATTACCTGAGCTCATTTATATCTCCTTTAACCGCATCTTGTTTGAGTATAGCCTTGGTATTTCAACGTGGGTTTTTATGGGGCGAATTTAATGACTGTTTTTTTAATGATAGTGCTAAAAAGGGGAGGGCTTATTCTATTTGATTTTAATAGTTGAGTTTTAAGGCGGTATTGATTATGTAGTTATGGCATGGATGCTTTCTGGCTTAAGGGATAGCCCCTCATACGAGGGGCGGGCTTCTTTATTTACTGGGGCTGGTTTTGTCCTTGATTTCAGCTTTTTGAGGCTCGTTTTTGGGGGCTTCTTCTTCGTGTTCGTCTTCTTTCCCTATGTCGGCAATGTCTCTTAAGCGCTCTAAAACTTTATAGTTGATTGAGCCTCTTGGAAAGGTACCCTTTTTACTCAGTGTACCTGCCTTACGGTCCATCATTATTTCTAGGGCTTGATCAACACTATTAATGCCATAAATACGAAATGAACCATCATTGACTGCAGCAATGACTTCGCTGTTTAACACTAAGTGTTTAACGTTGGAGGCTGGCAGTAACACACCTTGAGAGCCATTTAATCCACGTGCTTTACAGACGGCAAAGAAACCTTCAATTTTCTCATTGATGCCGCCGACGGCCTGCACTTCACCATACTGATTGATGGAGCCGGTCACCGCTAAGCTTTGATGCAGCGGAATATGAATTAAGGCACTAATAAGCGCGCAGGCTTCAGCAAGGGAGGCGCTGTCGCCATCGATATAGCCATAGCTTTGCTCCATGGCGATAGAGGCCGAAACCTCCAGTGGAAATTCTTGTGCGTAGGTGTGGCCTAGATAACCCGTTAAGATCATCACGCCCTTGGTATGAATGTTTTGGCCCAGATTTGCCTCACGTTCAATGTCTACAATGCCGCGTCCACCAGGGCACACAGTAGCGGTGATTCGTGCGGGTGCACCAAAAGAGCTGTCACCAATCGACAATACCGTCAAACCATTAATCTTGCCCACAGATTCGCCGTCGGTATCGATTAAAATAGTGCCATCCAGAATGTCGTCTAGAATTTCCTGTTGAATTCTGCCACTACGCTGTTGCTTGGCTTCAAGTGCACGTGCGACGTGAACCTCGGTGATCATGTCTTCTTGGGCCAGCTTCCGTACAAACTCGGCTTCAGCCAGCAGCTCAAACAGATCACCAATACGTGCGCTTAGGTGACGCTGATCTTCGGCTAGGCGGGCACTTTGCTCAATCATGCGCACCACGCCGCTGCGGCTAATGGCGGCGTATTCTTTTTCGACACAGCGACTGTGTAATAGTCTAGCAAAGGATTCTATGTGTTCGGCAGAGCACTTAAGGTGATCATCAAAGTCCACTAATACTCTAAACATGTCGTTAAATTCATCATCTAAATCTTGCAGTAGGTAGTACGTGCTGCGTGAGCCGATAAGAATAATTTTAACATTAAGCGGTAACCACTGAGGGTTGAGTGTAGTGGTGCTTACCATGCCCATTTCACTGTAGGGGCTTTCGATTTTTAGTTGTTTTGAACTAAGCGCGCGCTTCAAAGCATCCCACACAAAGGGTTCGTGAAGAATTTTTTCAGCGTCGACGATCAGGTAGCCGCCATTAGCCTGATGTAATGCGCCAGGGCATATTTTACGATAATGGGTGACTAACGCGCCTTGATCGCTGGTGTATTCAATGCGCCCAAATAAATTGGCGTAATTAGGATGCGACTCATAAATAACAGGCGCACCAGAATCTTGCTGACGGCTAACAATTAAATTTGGAAGGTAAGTCTCTTCTAAAAAAGTGCGTTTGGCACTGTCTTCTCGGCTTTCTAAGGTGCGGTCGTCGGTAAGTTCGGCAATGACGGTGCGGTGTAGGTTTTGTTTGATTTTATCTAAGTAGGCTAAGATCTGTTCATTGTCTTGATAATGTTCAGTTAGCGGTTTCATTATGGGGGTGACGGCTTGGTCAATGGTTTTTTGATTTAATGCCTTAAGGGCGTCATTACTTTCGCGTCGCCATTGAGGGAGCGGGACCAGTTCATCATTGAGCTGACCTTCTAAATCATGGATGTTGTTGTGAAACGCTTCGCGAGTTTTTTCATCAAGGACTGCGAATTCAGTATCATCCAGACTTTTACCGTCTTTCATGGGGGTAAAACTGATGGTGGATGTGTCGCGGAACATGGCGATATCGCATTTTAGCGCTGACTGTTCAATGCGGTCGATAACGCGGTCGTACAAAAGATTGAAGTCGCGATCGATAAGGCTTTTCTTTTGCTGGTACGTTGGGTGCTCAAAGGCGGCTGGAAATGTAGCCAGCAAGTTATCAATTAAATTCTCTAGGTCTTTTTTAAATACCTGTCCAAGTCCGGCTGCCAGCTCTAGCTTTAAGGGCTCTCGAGTATTGTCAAAATTATTTACATACGCCCAGTCACTGGGGCTACTTTGGCGCTTGGCTTCGCTTTTTAAATATTCACTCACGTACGAGCTGCGACCCGTTCCTGAATCGCCCATGACATAAACATTGTAGCCAGGTCGATCCATGGCGACGCCAAACTGAATGGCGGTGACGGCGCGGTCTTGGCCCAGTACACCATTATAAGGAGTTAATTCAGCGCTGCTGGTAAAAGACAGGCTGTCATCGGGGATGTTAATGCTGAGTTGATCAGGTGTTAGCGGCTGATGAGTCACTTTGGCCATGTAGGGGTGAAACTCCTATAAATTATGGGCCAACCCTAGTGTGAAATGGCCTACGTGACAAGCAAATAAGTGGCTTGTTAATTATTTTAGCCGCCATTGATCTTAATGGATTAAAAAACACACATTTATCTTTAAAATACTTGACTTAAATACTAAGACCGGTCATATTTATTAAATAATAATTAAACAGCAGGGAGTGCAGAGAGTTATGGGTGTACAACTGGAAGATCGCACCACGATAGATATGTTTGTTGCTCCAAAAATTGGGCGGCCAAAGTCCAACCCTTATGCGCGTGATGTGCAGATAAGGGTGAATAAGCGTGAGCAAAGACTGCGAGATAAAGATAAAGGCATGCGGCGTATGGAGGTTAAAATGCCGCAAGAATTAGTCGATAAACTTGATGCCTATGCAAGTCACCATGGTTGTACACGAACAGATGTGGTGGAACAGGGCCTTTCACAATGGTTTGCCATGCTTGAAAAGAATTTTGACTGAAACGGTGTGTTTTAGTCTGTGAATAATGCAGTGTCTCCTGCGTTTGTTGCGCTGCCCAATGTAAATTGGGTGGCGCTTTTTTATGTTTGTTGGGTGTGCTTTTACTTGTATTAAATGTGTTTTAACGTGGCTTGTGGGTTGCTAGGGTGAAGGGGGTATAGACGTAGAAAACCCTCACAGACTAGTGTTGTGGGCTTTAATGGGTCTTGAATTAATATTTCATGGCCGTGTTGGATTATGTGCTAGCATGCGGCGCATCTTTTTTTGGTGAAAGTTAGATATATGTCAGAAACCCAAATACAGCTTGAAGGTCAGCCTCTCTCTTTGCCGGTTTACCCATTTCGTAATTCTTTGTACGAGGAGTTGCATAATAGGCCCTCCCCGAAAGTGGCATCTCCTTGTTTTGTATCTCACTTAGCGATGATTCGCGGTGAAGAGGCAGCGAAAGAAGAGTATCAGTTGGTTTTAGCCCTGTGTCAGCGATTTAGTGTGAATCCGCCACCAGCCGATGCATCGTGTTTTTACCAAAACTTTGGCGGTTTTGAATTTCGTTGGGAGCGTCATACTGAGTTTTCTACCTATACCTTTATTTGCCCTAATGACGGCCAAAGTCAGCAGGACTTTGCATTAACCTATATTCCTAAAGATTGGTTATCGCGGCTGCCGGGTGAGCTGGTGGTGGCGATTAACATGAAGGTACAGCGTGGAGAAGGTGCTGATTTGGATGGTCAGCATTTTTTTGAAGGTCAGCGCCCTTTGGGCAGCTGGGTGGCCAATGGAAAAGCTAAGGTGCAAACCAGTTTTCGTCTCCATAGTGATGGTTTTGGTCGTATGCTGGTAGCGGATATGGGCTTGAACCCGTATCAGACTGGGCGCTTAATTCAGCGTTTGCTTGAGTTGGAAACCTATCGCCTAATGGCCTTAATGGGGTTGCCTGTCGCAAGGGGGCTAAGTTCAGAGGTTACTCAGATGGAATCAGAGTTAGCCAGTTTGAATCAACGTTTAGCGGGCATACAAAATGAAGCGGACGAACGTGAATTGTTATCCCAGTTGTCACTCATTGCCGCTCGTATAGAGCAGTTGCGCAGTGATACTAATTACCGCTTTTCGGCCAGTAATGCTTATCATGCTTTAGTGGGTAAACGCCTAGATCAGGTGTATGAACAGCGTATAAGCGGTATGCAAACCATGCGTGAATTCTTGGAGCGCCGTTTAACCCCGGGTATTCGCACCTGTAACAGCATACGTGATCGGCTTGAAGATATGAGTCGGCGTATTCACCGTACAACCAGCTTACTGCGTACTCGAGTAGAGGTGAGCATAGAGAGCCAAAATCATCGCTTGCTTGCGTCAATGAATCGTCGCTCTAGTCTTCAGTTGCGTTTGCAGCAAACCGTAGAAGGTTTATCTGTAGTGGCAATTAGCTATTACTTGCTGAGTTTGTTGGGTTATGTATTTAATGGATTGCACGCTTGGGGGTACCCTATAAATAAGGCCATTGCCTCTGGAGTCGCCATGCCTGCTGTGATGCTGCTGGTTTACTTGGCCGTAAGGCACCACATGAAAGACCTGGGGGATAAGGGTAAAAGTAAGTAATGTTGTAGGCCTGTCACATGTTGGCGCAGTTATCGCATGTATGTGGCAGGTATTATCCAAAAGGACAGCATTATGACACCGTCAATTAATCCTAATCACCTATCTATTGTAAATAGCCAATCTGCTGGCACTTTCAATTGGAATGCGCTGATTCAGCAACATCAATTTGGTCAGCAATCTCGTAATCCAGTGCAATCGTGTGTTCATTTTTTAAACTGCTTCATCAGTCATGAATCGCTTTACGGTGACATTGAGGGGGCAAAAGAGATGATCAAGGTATTAATGATTATGCAATCGGTGGACTCTCCTACGTCTGCTAGTCAATTAAAGCAGATAAACACCAGTTACGAATATGTATGTGCTTATCGGGATCTGTTGTTGGAGACCGAGGCGCCAATTGATATTTCTTTGCAGTTTGATCGTTTGGTTGATGTGTTAGAAGTGTTGTTGCAAATACGTCAGCAGGTGGGAAATGGCATGTTGTGCTCTTATGGTCACCTGAATCAAAAATTGCAATGTAACGGTTAAAAAGAGAGGTATTTTGGCTGTTTTTTGTGCATAGTTTACGTTTTTGGCAAATGTAACAAATTGTTCCAGCCCAAGACTTGCAAGTTACAGCGCTAACTTCTATAAAGGCCAGCTACTTAATAGAATTTGTTATTTTATGCGTTGGTTGTTAGACATATACCGTCAATCTGTCCTTGAGTTCCCCAAGCTTACCTTGTTAGTGGCAAGCCTGTTTGTGCTTTCATTGCTTCAAGGGGTGAAGCACTTTGAGCTGGATGCCTCGGCAGATTCCATGATTTTGGAAGGTGATCAGGACCTGGCTAACTACCGTGAAATATCTGAACGTTTTGGCAGTAGTGACTCCCTAATTGTAACCTATACACCTCCTTGGCCCTTGTTTTCAGAATCCTCTTTAACGCTGTTACGTCAAATCCGCAATGACCTTAAGCTGCTACCCAGAGTGGAGTCGGTTAACTCGTTATTAGACGTGCCCTTATTAGAAAACCCTCCCGTACCCATTGGTGACTTGATTACCAATATTAAAAGCTTGGACGACCCTGAGACCGATGTAGAGCTGGCAAAGGCGGAGCTGGCCAGTAGTCCCTTGTATGACAACATGTTGCTTAACCTGAGCAAAAACACCACTGCCATTCAAATTAACCGCGCCAGTGATAGCCGCCATCGTGAGTTAACTAAGTCCCGTGAGCAATTGTGGGAAAAGCGCGATGTGCAAGGATTGACGTCGGTACAGGCAAATGAATTGTCTCGCTTGAATCAAAATATTAAAGACTTAAATGCTCAAAATTCAGCTGTTTTGCACCAGGATATTAAGGCAATACGGGCGTTGTTGAAGCCTTATCAGGGGCAAGCGAAAATATTTTTAGGCGGCGTGCCCATGATTGCCGATGACATGATTACCTACGTAGAAAGTGATTTGGCTACGTTTAGCATTGGTATATTTTTGTTTTTAATCTTGATATTAGTGGCCATATTTAGGCGCTTACGCTGGGTGTTGGTGGCGTTGTTGTGCTGTACCGTCACCGTTGCCGCCATGGTAGGGGTGTTGGGCTTGCTGAAGTGGCGGGTGACGGTTATTTCTAGCAACTTCGTAAGCTTGTTACTGATCATGACCATATCCATGTGTATTCACCTTATTGTGCGGTATCGCGAGTTGCATGCGCAAAAACCCGACGCCACTCAAAAAGAACTGATTAAAGAAACCCTAGACCACATGTTTAAACCTTGTTTATACATGGCGCTCACCACGATGGTGGCCTTTAATTCACTGATTTTTAGTGGCATTCGGCCCGTTATTGATTTTGGCTACATGATGGCGACGGGTGTGATTGTGGCACTGTGTTTAGTGTTTATTTTCTTCCCTATCTTTACCTTATTATTAGGAAAGCGCAGCGAGGCGGTGAATGCTAAAGAGCACAGTCCCATGACGGACTTTTTTGCCAATATCACCCTCAAGCACGGATCTAAAGTGGTTGCCGTAAATCTTGTGATGTTTGTGGTGTTGGTGATTGGGCTTTCTAAGTTGGATGTGGAAAACAGCTTTATAAATTACTTTCATGAATCTACCGAGATCTATCAGGGCATGAAGGTGGTGGATCAAAATCTTGGTGGTACTACGCCTTTAGAGGTGATCTTAACCTTTCCGGTAGTGGATCAAGATTGGGATGAAGAAGAGAACGATGACTTTTTCTTTGATGAGGAAGAAGAGGCAGAAGATGACTCGTTAAAATACTGGTTTACCACAGAGAAGTTAGAGCGTATTCGTGCGGTACATGAATACCTTGATAGGCAGCCTGAAATTGGCAAGGTTACGTCGTTGGCGACTATGGTGCAGGTGGCTGAGAAAATAAACGGTGAGGCTCTGGGGAGCTTCGAGTTAGGCTTATTGTACGGTGCTATTCCGCCTGATTTTAAGGCCATTGTATTGGACCCTTATGTTTCGCCAGAAGTGGGGCAGGCACGAATAAACCTACGTATATACGACAGTCAGCCAGACCTTAAGCGTTCATTGTTGCTTAAGCGAATTGAACATGACTTACAGTCTGAGCTGGGCCTAAAAAGAGATGAGTTTATGTTGGCGGGCATGATGGTGTTATACAACAACATGCTACAAAGTTTGTTTGCGTCACAAATTTTAACGCTAGGCGCTGTTTTTATCGGCATTATGATTATGTTTATGGTGCTGTTTAGATCATGGCGCTTGGCAGTTATTGCGATTGTTCCCAATCTTTTAAGTGCTGGGGCGGTATTGAGTGTAATGGGGTGGTCAGGTATCCCTCTTGATATGATGACGATTACTATTGCGGCTATCACCATAGGCATCGCCGTTGATAACTCGATACATTATATTCACCGTTTTAGGGAAGAGTTTGCGGTGGTTAAAAATTACCGTC
Organism: Bermanella sp.; assembly: GCA_029938135.1. Taxonomy (GTDB): domain Bacteria; phylum Pseudomonadota; class Gammaproteobacteria; order Pseudomonadales; family Oceanobacteraceae; genus Bermanella. Next base: position 7,966 of record JAPYOO010000132.1, read on the forward strand.
AGGCCATGTCTAATTGCCATGCTTCAATAGGGAAGTCTATTTATTATATTTCAATCACGGTTATCGTAGGTTTTTCAATATTGGCGATGTCTAACTTTATTCCAACCATTTATTTTGGTTTGTTAACCGGTTTGGCCATGTTAATTGCGTTGGTGCAGGTACTAACCTTGTTGCCTCAGATGCTGATTATGTTTAAGCCACTGGGGCCAGAGACGGTGGTGGATGAAGTGCAGGAGCCTGTTGATGAGATTGATTCCGGGTTAATAGAGGGCTGATAGTCGAGTTCATAAACCTGACTGATAACTCCCAGAGTAAAACCAGCATTAGCTGGTTTTTTTATGCCTGTAAAAGCTGGGGAATTTATATACAAGCAGTCGGTTTTTGGCACTACCTAAGCCTGATGGTTTATTGATCGTGATTGTAAGCTTAGTTGTACGGTAAAGGACTTCTTAAGTACTTTGTAGGTGTCTGTTTAGTGTGTTTTATCGGCGTTAATGTATCGCCGATTTTATACCTTCTAATGGACTGGTGGTACCTGCGAAATGCTGACCTAATACATGGGTATATATCTGTGTGGTTGATACATCTGTGTGGCCTAATAACTCCTGCACGGTACGGATGTCCCTTCCACTTTCAAGAAGTTGTGTTGCAAAAGAGTGCCGGAAAGTATGGCAGCTTATTTTTTTGTGATTTAAGCCACCTGCTAATACCGATTTTTTTAGTGCTTTTCGGGGTACTGAATCATGCAAGTGATGCCGACAGGAAATCCCTGTCATTGGGTGTTGGCAAATGGTGGTTGAAGGAAATAAAAACATCCAAGCGGGTTGTCTGTAGGCACCGGGGTATTTTTTACCTAGCATGTGAGGTAAAGATGGACCTACCCCATTTAGATTGTCTTGCTTTTGTAGCGCAATAGCAGCACCCATTAGGTTTGTTAAGGAGGGGGCAAGTGACGGGCTTAAGATGGTTTGCCTATCTTTACCGCCTTTACCATCACGAACCGTTAAGCTATTTTTGTTTAGATCAATGTCTTGAACGCGTAAGCGTAAACACTCGGTAATGCGTAAACCCGACCCATATAGAATCGAAAAAATGATGTTATCTCGACCCGTTAGGTGACTTAGAATGGTTTGAACTTCTAACGGGGTTAACACTATGGGCAAGCGCCTTTGTTTTTTAGCGTATTTAAAGCCCAGCTCGCCCAGCGGCTGGTTAAGGAATTGATTATATAAAAAGGCGAGGGCATTTAGTGCAGACTTTTGCGTGTTAATGGCGACATTCCGAGCGTTCGCTAAATAAGAAAGGTAAGCAACCACATCCTGGCTTGTTAAATGAACAGGGTGTTGAAGGTTATGGTAGCGGATATAGTCTTTTACCCAGTACAGGTAAACCTTCTCAGTTCGTAAGCTATAGCCCCTCATTCGCAGGTTTTGCCTGATACTGTTTATAAATTCACTTTTAGCCATGCTA
>JAPYOO010000512.1 GCA_029938135.1 Bermanella sp.
TCTGCTGAGCGTATTCGTCAGCTAGAAAAAAATGCCATGAACAAGGTAAAGGGCATGTTAAGCGCCGCTGCTTAATCTGACACTTAGGCTACAGAGGCTGCTTCGGCAGCCTTTTTTATGTTTGGCGTACAGACATGCTAAACACACCACTTGCTTTCTCCCTCTATCCCAGTATCTTTGCGCCCCATATGAAAGCCAATAAAACCCTCATTATTATCGCCGCTCTATTAGCCGCCAGTAGCGTCATAATAGGTGCCTTTGGTGCACACGCCCTTAAGGGGCAATTATCTGTTCAGGCCTTAGGCTGGATAGATACCGGGGTGCAATACCAGCAGTTTCATAGCTTGGCTTTGCTGATCTTAGCTTTTATAGGGCGAGACTCCTTTGTGCCGGGTTTGGAAAAAGCGGCGTACAGTTTTATAATAGGTGTGCTCTTGTTTAGCGGCAGCCTATACTTGATGGCACTAACAGATAATAGAAGCCTAGCCATACTGACCCCCATAGGCGGCTTAGCCTTTATAGTGGGTTGGGGCATGCTTATTTGGTGTGTAGCACGCAGCGACACCGATACTGGAAAACAAAATGACAGATAAACCCGTTTCAACCTCTCCTGTGACCGATGCTTCTGTGACAGATGTGTCGCCGGCCGATAAGCCCGCTTTAGATATTATTGATCCAGAGCAGCCAGTCACCTATGCCAAGCGCATAAAGTCTTTTGTGATTCGGGCGGGTCGCATGACAGCCGCTCAGCGTGAAGGTTATACCAAGCACTTTGGTGAAATGGGCCTTACTCTAAATAACGGCATGCTGGATTTCAACGGCATATTTGGCAATGACAATCCGGTGGTTTTAGAGATTGGCTTTGGCATGGGCAAAAGCCTAGTAGAAATGTGTCAGGCAAATCCTGGACTTAACTACATTGGTATCGAAGTGCATACCCCAGGCGTAGGCAAGATATTAAGAGACGCCGACGACTTTAATGTTAAAAATTTACGGGTATTTAAAGACGATGCCATTGAAGTGCTGGCGCAATGTATTCCTGCTGACAGCCTTGAAAGTGTGCAGTTGTATTTCCCAGATCCGTGGCATAAGGCCCGTCATCACAAGCGCCGTATAGTGCAACTTGGGTTTGTAGAAACTTTACGCTGCAAGATAAAAACAGGTGGTACCTATCATATGGCCACTGACTGGGAAAACTATGCAGAGCACATGATGGAAGTCATGAATGAAGCGCCTGGCTACGAAAATATAGTGGGTAAAAGTGAATTTCATCCACGTCCAGACTTTAGGCCGTTAACCAAATTTGAAAAACGTGGCGAAAGTTTAGGCCACGGAGTTTGGGATCTAATCTTCAAGAAGATTAATTGATATAGAGTTAAGAAAATAAATTAACAAAAGTACAAGAAGATTAATTGAATAAGGGCTTAACAAAAGCTCAACGAATTATTGAAAAATTACAGGTATTAAAATGTTAAAAAAAGATAAGCAAAAAGTGTTTGGTGGTGAGTGGACTGAAGAAAGCATGCGCGGATTTATTTCCGACAAAAGCTTTGACGGTACTGACGCTGACTACCTAAATATAATCAAAGCTTATCAGCACATGCTGGCCGATACCTTTGGTGAATTTGTATTGTTCTTTAAGGAAGAAGGCGGCAATCTTGATGCCAAAAACCTTGAAGGCCAAAC
>JAPYOO010000513.1 GCA_029938135.1 Bermanella sp.
CGGATGACATTGATAGTTATCAGCATGTGAATAACTCGGTATATATTCGCTGGTTAGATGAGTGCGCCCGCCAGAACTCTAAGCTTCTCGGTATTGATCCCGACACCGCTAGTACTTTTGGTTTTGGTATGGCGGTACGCGATAGCCATGTGACGTATTTAGCGCCTGGGCATCTAGGGGATAAATTGCTGGTGGGTAATTGGATGAGTAAACACGATGGCAAGTTTAGGGCGACTCGCCAATTTCAAATTGTACGTGCGGTGGACGGGGTAACGTTAGCGCGAGCGACGTTGGATTATGTGTGCATTAATATCAAGACGGGCAAACCCTGCAAAATGCCTGAATTGTTCAGGAATGGTTACCAAGCCCATGCGAATTTTCAATAAAGGTTAAGTCTTAAGGTAAGTAGGTTAAGTGAGCTACAAACGGCTGCTTTTCTTTGCCAGTTTTTGCAACCGGTATTCTTTGGGTGTTACACCGGCCCATTGTTTATAAGCCCGTGTAAAAGCTCTGGGTTCACTGAAACTTAATTGCTTTGATATTTGCGCAATGGTTAAGGCGCGGTTGCTTAATAGCTTGTTGGCTAAATCCTGACGTAAGTTATCTTTGATCTGTTGATAACTTATGCCCTCTGCACTGAGTTTACGCCTTAGGGTTTGCTCACTCATTTCAAGCTGTTTGGCAATGTCTTCGCTGCCGGGTAATTGCAGTTTATCGTCCTCTTTAAAGCCTTTGGGTTCAAGCATCTGATTGATACGGGCCGTTAAACTGGTGTCTTCCCCTGGTATGGTTAATAAATCGATGGGGGCGCGGCGTAAAAATACCTGTAAATCACGCTGAGTTTTAACAAGGGGCTCTTGTAGGTATTTTTTGTGAAAAACCAAGCGGTTGTATTTGCTTTTTAAGTAGGTGGGGCAGCGGTACAGCACTTCAAATTCATCAGGGTCTAAAGGTGTGTAGTTGACATAGGCCCCTAATAACTTAATAGGTTTTCCTATGTACCAGCTGGCAAAGCGGTGCCAGATTACATGCCAGTACTCGATGTAAAAGTGCTCGAAATCCAGATCAGGACGTCTAAACGTAGAAGTGAAATAGACGTGCTCGCCTTCTACTTCTAACGATACCTGAACCTCGTCGGTAATTTGATTGTAAAAGCGAATACCTTTTTGTAATAACTCTTCCAAAGTGGTGCTGTGGCTCACCCAGTCGGCCATTAATTCAAACGTGCCGACCTTAATAGGATTTTGAGTAAAACCCATAAATTCATCATTTAATTCTTGAGCGATACCGGCATACAGCCTTGCCACTAGGTCCACGTGAAAGCGAGCCTTAGGGTCTTTTAAGGGTTTTTCAGGAATACGGGCTTTCTTAAGTAAGGCTTTAGTATCCAAACCACGGGCCTTGGCGCCGCCTAATGCGGTTAATATGTAGTGGGTGCCAATGGTGGCCATAGAAGTAACTCGGCGATAGGTGGCTTATTATACGTGCCCAAGAGTTTAACAGCCTAGTTTTAAAGTATCTAGAATTGCTGACAGGATGGCTTGCTTGGGTAGTAATGCGGCCTTTAATGTAAAGTTATTTAATGGCGCTTGTACTTGTTAATAAAACAAGGTTCGATAGGAAGAACTTATACGCCCTTATTCGGATATGGTTATGGCCATTATTGATGCACAAGATGTTTGCAA
>JAPYOO010000514.1 GCA_029938135.1 Bermanella sp.
GCGAGTTGCTTGATCGTGCTGAAGAAGCACTTGAAGAGCGCGTTAAAGAGCTTGATGAAAAGTTCGAAGACAAACGTAAGAAACTACAAACTGGCGATGACCTAGCTCCAGGCGTATTGAAGATTGTTAAGGTTTACCTTGCGATCAAACGTACTATTCAGCCTGGTGATAAAATGGCGGGTCGTCACGGTAACAAGGGTGTTATCTCTGCGGTAATGCCGATAGAAGATATGCCTTACGATGAGAACGGAACTACCGTTGATATCGTGCTGAACCCACTAGGTGTTCCGTCGCGAATGAACGTAGGTCAGATTCTTGAGACGCACTTAGGTATGGCGGCTAAAGGTTTGGGCGAGAAAATTGACGGAATGCTGAAGCAGCAAAAAGCTGTAACAGATATTCGTGAATTCTTAGCCAAGATCTATAACCACTCGGATGAAGTGAAGCAGGAAGAGCTAGATACTTTCTCTGACACTGAAATTCTAGAGCTTGCCGGTAACCTACGCGCAGGTGTTCCCATGGGAACTCAAGCGTTTGATGGTGCTAAAGAATCTGAAGTGAAAGCTATGCTACGCCTAGCCGATCTTCCAGACTCAGGTCAGGTAACGCTGTTTGACGGTCGTACCGGTGATCAATTTGATCGTCCAGTAACCGTGGGTTACATGTACATGCTGAAATTGAACCACTTAGTAGACGATAAAATGCACGCTCGTTCTACCGGTTCATACAGCTTAGTAACCCAGCAGCCGCTAGGTGGTAAAGCCCAGTTCGGTGGTCAGCGCTTCGGAGAGATGGAAGTATGGGCACTGGAAGCATATGGTGCTGCTTACACTTTGCAGGAAATGCTAACCGTTAAATCCGATGACGTTACCGGTCGTACTAAGATGTATAAAAACATCGTAGACGGCGATCATCGTATGGAACCTGGTATGCCAGAGTCCTTTAACGTATTGGTTAAAGAAATTCGTTCTTTGGGCATCGATATTACCCTTGAGAACGATTAAGACTCTGATCCTATTGTGCGGGCCTCGGCCCGCCATTATTAATTCCGCTAGGAGCTAAAGGCATATGAAAGACTTACTCAATTTGCTTCGCAAAGAGTCTCAGGCCGAAGAATTCGACAGTATTCGAATTGGCCTAGCTTCACCCGAAATGATCCGTTCATGGTCATTTGGTGAAGTTAAAAAACCAGAAACAATTAACTACCGTACGTTCAAGCCTGAACGTGACGGTTTGTTCTGTTCACGTATTTTTGGTCCTATAAAGGATTACGAATGCTTGTGCGGAAAGTACAAACGATTAAAGCACCGTGGTGTTATCTGTGAAAAGTGTGGCGTAGAAGTAACGCTGGCTAAAGTGCGTCGTGAACGTATGGGTCACATCGAACTTGCATCACCCGTTGCTCACATTTGGTTCTTGAAGTCTTTACCAAGCCGTATTGGTTTGATGCTAGACATGACACTACGTGATATCGAACGTATTCTTTATTACGAATCCTTCGTTGTGATCGAGCCTGGTATGACGACCTTGGAAAAAGGTCAGTTGCTTAACGACGAACAGTACTTCGAAGCGATCGAAGAGTTCGGCGATGAGTTTGATGCCAAGATGGGTGCTGAAGCGATTCAGGGCTTGTTGATGGATATCGACTTGGAAGAAGAAGTTAAAGAACTTCGCGAGATGATTC
>JAPYOO010000515.1 GCA_029938135.1 Bermanella sp.
TAAGGGGCACTCGCCTAGGGCGCCCTTAACTTGCGCCATATCAACCCTGTGCGCAATTTCCCATCATTCTTGAACATAAATGATACAATAATGCCAAATCAACTGATCACGCTTTATATATGAACAATAAAAGTAGCGCCACCACGCAACCCAAGGCCCCTATCAACTGGGTGCCTAGTATTATGTTTCTTATCAGTACTCTTAGTGTATTGGTCGCCGTTCCCTGGTATGGCTTCACCCACGGTTACAGCAGCGAAGCTTGGATAGCCTTTATAGTACTTAATTTCTTCTGCGGCCTTGCTATTACCGCCGGTTATCACCGCCTTTGGTCTCATAATGCCTACCAAGCCCACCCTATTGTAAGAATGTGGTTTGCGTTATGGGGCGCCTGCGCTGCTCAAAACTCTATTTTAACCTGGGCCTCTGGTCACCGTGTGCATCACCGTCATGTGGACGATGTAGACAAAGACCCTTATTCAGCCAAGCGCGGCCTATGGTTTTCCCATATGGGCTGGATGCTTCGCAAATATCCAAGCGGTGAAGTTAACTTTGAAAATGTTAAAAACCTACAATCTGACCCCATTGTGGCGTGGCAACACAAATACTACCTGCCCATTGCACTGGGCATGATGATAGGCGTGCCGACACTATTAGGAATATTGAGCGGCGATTTCTGGGGTATGATTTTACTGGCAGGTTTTTTACGTTTATTTGTGTCTCACCACGTAACCTTCTTTATCAACTCCATTGCTCATAAATGGGGTAAACAGCCTTATACTGATGAAAACACCGCACGCGATAACGCCTTTTTTGCCATATTAACGCACGGTGAGGGCTACCATAATTACCACCATATTTTTCAAACCGATTACCGCAACGGTATTCGCTGGTGGCATTGGGACCCCACTAAGTGGCTAATTCATGCAATGTCTTGGATTGGACTAACCCGTAATTTAAAGACTGTTTCCAACTTTAAAATTCAACGTGCCAAGAACCACATGCAATTTAAAAGAGCCAATGAAGAGTTAGCTAAAGTAGGTAGCGGTGAAATGTTAGCCACCCATATGCATAAAAATATAGAACAATGGAAACTGCTACTTGAAAAAGAATACAATGACTTTAAAGACACCATGCAGCAATGGAGTGACTTGCAAACTGAAAAAATGCAAAGTACTAAAAATAATATACTAGGGAAGTGGGATAAGGCAGTAGTTCGCACTCGCTATAAAGAGCTGGAGTACAGTCTAAAAATGCAACATAAGCGCCTTAAGTTTATGCATGCACAATTTGCTTTTGCTTAAATACCGGTGACTTAAGTGAGGTAGCTTTGAATAGTGTTCAAGCTACCCGTGCTCTTAGAGCCACCTTTTGCCTTGTGCGCTTTTAAAAATTCGGCTTATCCTTGGATAGTTCTAAGTGCAACCAGCCCTGCCTAGTATTCGTAATTTCAGTAAAACCTTTCATTAAAATAGAAATACCTGATTTAAAACATAAAAATGGCTTTGCATTTAAATACAAAGCCATTACGGATAAATCGTAACTACTTCTTTCTATCCATGACTGCCTTAGCTATTTTCTCATCTAATTTAAGTGAATTTAGATCCCGCCCAAAATTAAAAGTGAGCTTCTGGCATCGCCATCAAGCTTTTTGAACTTTTAACCATGGTTTCTCTTAAAG
>JAPYOO010000133.1:0-3386 GCA_029938135.1 Bermanella sp.
ACCTTGAGCAATCATGCGGGCAGTATCCTCTGCCGCCATATCCATTTTGTTTAATACCCAGCCACCACTAATATCGCCACTGGCGTTAGTGTCGGCGTTATTTGGAATTAAACGTAATGTAAGCCTGCCGTTGGGCAGGGGAGTGTCTTCTGTCAGGTCGGTCATAGATCACGTGTATTTAATTATTTTTAAAGTAGGGTCGTTTTACGCTTAAATAATCACGAACTCAAGTAGTAGCGCATGGAATACTGTATTTAGTGTTCTTTTTGCGCGCTACGCCAACATTAAGCAAAGCGGCAAAAAGTAAGAACACTCATTAGCCGTATATATAGTGGGGTAACCAAGTGGCCAAACTTGGCCAAACAGCCAGCAACAACAGCATGCATAGTTGAATCACAATGAAGGGCAGCACCCCTTTGTAAATCTCCATAGTCGTGATGCTTTTGGGCGCCACGCCGCGTAAATAAAACAAGGCAAAACCAAAGGGCGGCGTCAGAAACGAGGTCTGTAAGTTAATGGCAATCATAATGCCTAGCCAAACAGGGTCTAGGCCCATGGCCAGCAAAACGGGCGCAACAATGGGCACCACCACAAAGGTAATTTCAATAAAGTCTAAGATAAAACCCAGTAAAAATATCACCACCATTACCACTAGAGTGGCAGTAAATACGCCGCCGGGCATATTGTTAAAAATTTCTTCTACCAGTTCATCGCCGCCGTAACCACGGAATACCAGTGAGAAAATGGCGGCGCCAAAGAAAATCAAAAACACCATGCTAGTGACATTTAAGGTGCTGTCTAAGGTTTCTTTAAGTTGTTTGAAGCTAAGGCTTTTATTCCACCAAGCCAATAATGTCGCCCCAAGGGCACCAATACTGGCCGCTTCGGTGGTGGTGGCCACACCCGCTAAAATACTTCCCAGTACTGCAACGATTAACAATAAAGGCGGCACCATATGTTTCATGGCGTCGCTCCAAGTGCTGTTGTTGTCTTTAGGAATGGCGGGGGCCATTTCAGGTTTAAGGTGCGATATCACGGCCACATATAGGCCATACGCCAATACCAATAATAAGCCTGGAATTAACGCACCCATAAACAGGTCGGCCACACTGATGCTTTCGGGGCTGAAGATGCCCATCTTTAACTGAGCTTGCTGGTAACTACTAGACAATACGTCAGCCAATAAAATTAAGGCCATAGACGGGGGGATAATTTGCCCAAGGGTGCCGGTGGCGCAAATTGTGCCGCAGGCAAATGACGGGTTATAGCCATTTTTTAACATAGTCGGCAGGGATATCAGCCCCATAGTCACCACCGTTGCCCCTACAATGCCGGTACTGGCGGCCAGTAACATGCCCACAATAATCACCGACAATGCTAAGCCACCACGCAAATTACCAAATAAGCCGCTCATGGTATTTAGCAGGTTCTCGGCAATTTTTGATTTTTCTAGCATCACGCCCATAAATACAAATAAGGGCACAGCTATGAGTATTTGATTGCCCAAAATACCAAACAAGCGATTGGGCAGGGCTTCTAAAAAGGCACCATCAAATTGCCCGGTTACGGTGCCTATTAAGGCAAACACTAACGCCACGCCCGATAAGGTAAAGGCCACTGGGTAACCCAGCATTAACACCGCACACACGAAGGCAAACATTACAAAAGGCATATATTCCATGTTAAACGCCCTCCCCATGATTATCTGATGCTGAATCCAAGGCCTGAAGCGCTAGGATGCGCGGATCGCCCTTTAGTAATAAGGCATTACGCAGTATCTCGGCCACACCTTGTACCATCAGCAATACCGGCTGAACCAGCAACAAGCTTTTAAGCAAAAATAACCAGGGCAGCCCGCTGCTCTCTATGCTGTGCTCGTTAATGGCCCAGCTACTGCTTACATACGGAATACAAATAATAAGAACAAATAGGCAGGTAGGAAACAGTAAAAACACGGTGCCCAGTATGTTTACCCACTGCTTTTTAGCCTCGCTCATGTTCTGGTAAAACACGTCTACCCGTACGTGGCCGTCGTGTTTTAAGGTGTAGGCCGCGCCAAACATAAAGAGTGATACATGCAGGTAGGTCATGATTTCTTGCAGGGCAATGCTTGAATAGTTAAAGACATAGCGTAACAACACTACCCCAGCGGTACAGATCACTAAGAATAAGCTTAAGTAACGGGTGGTTAACCCTAGGCGTTCAGTGAAATTTGAGATAAACAGATACAGTGCATACATGGCTGAAGTCGGGTTCTTGTTATATAAATGGTAATGGCGGGCATTATAGATAGGGTGGAAAAAAGTACAAACAATAACCTTTTATGACAACTGTAATATTACTGTCACAAACTTGAAATATATTACACAGCGTAAACATAACTAACAGCTCATTTGAGCGACTCTTTACGACTATCAAGAGATGAACATGAAACTAAGCAAAATTATCAGTGCCGTAATGCTGGCAAGTTGTGTTGCCATGCCAAGCCTAGCGGTAGATGTAGATAAAAGCATTCCTACCTACACTAAAGCCAGCGGCGTTGCGGGCAACGTATCAAGTGTGGGTTCCGACACCCTAGCCAACATGATGACCCTTTGGGCCGAAGAATTTAAGCGCCAATACCCTAACGTAAACATTCAAATTCAAGCGGCAGGCTCGTCAACTGCCCCTCCAGCCCTAACCGAAGGCACGTCAAACCTTGGGCCCATGAGCCGTAAGATGAAAGACAAAGAGCTTGAAGCCTTTGAAAACAAGTTTGGTTACAAGCCTACTGCTATCCCTGTGGCCATTGATGCATTGGCGGTATTTGTAAACAAAGACAACCCAATAAAAGGTTTAACGATTAAGCAAATAGACGCCATTTTCTCTACTACCCGCAAATGTGGCGAAAATAAAGAGATGAAAAAATGGGGCGATGCCGGTTTAACGGGCTCTTGGAGCAACAAAAAAATTGAACTGTACGGTCGTAACTCAGTATCAGGTACCTATGGTTACTTTAAGAAAAAAGGCCTGTGTAAAGGCGATTACAAAAACACAGTGAAAGAACAGCCTGGATCGGCGTCGGTAGTACAAGCGGTATCGGCTTCATTGAATGGTATTGGTTACTCGGGCATGGGCTACAAAACGTCTAGCGTGCGGGCAGTTCCTTTGGCCAAGAAAGGCAATAAGTTCATTGAAGCCAACCCAGAGAATGCAGTAAATGGTACTTACCCACTATCGCGCTTCTTGTTCATGTACGTAAACAAAAAACCTAATCAGCCATTGCTGCCGATTGAACGTGAATTCGCTAAAATGATTTTGTCGCAACAGGGTCAAAGCATTGTAGCTAAAGACGGATACATTCCATTACCCGCAAAAGTAGTGGCAAAAACCTTGAAGAGATTGGG
>JAPYOO010000133.1:3486-9358 GCA_029938135.1 Bermanella sp.
TATTATATGAAGTGGCCCCCATGTTTGTATCGGCCAGCATTGAGCCGGTGAATAGCTATCCAGTACCTGCTTTAGAAATGGATGGTGATTTACAAAATAAAACCTCACAAACCATTATGTTGGCCATGGAAGAGCAAAGCGAAGTGGCCTTACGCGTTCAAAAAAGCGGCGCCATGACATTTTTTAGCGTAAACGATGGCACTATTTTATTAAATGAAGCGTTACCGTTAAGCGGCGCCATTACCGCGTTTGATGTAAATACCCAAGCCAGTGGCTTAATGATTTTTAGTAACAACCAAGACCAAGCGTTACTGGTAAAACACAGCTATAAAGTCACCTATCCTGCCGACGTACGACTCATCACCCCACAGCTTGTGTACCCCTATGGTGAAGCGCCCCTAGAGTTAGGTTTTGGTGAATCTACTATTCAAGACATTACCTTGCGTGATGGTGAAGAGGCCATGGTCATTGCCGGCGTTAATAGCGAAGGGGCGTTACAGGTAAACCGCTATTTAAAAGAAATCGATTTTTTAAGTGACGAAGTGGTGCTCGAGCAAGAAAGCGTAAACCTTCCCAGTATTGCAGGCCAAATTAACCAAGTAGAAATTGACCAAACCATGCGTTGGTTATTTGTATTGGCCGACCAACGCCTACTGCACGTAATAAACCTAGAAGATGAATCGTTAACACAAACTATCACCCTAGATTCTGTGGGCACTATTAGTAGCATGGCTTTTTTGTTGGGTGAAAACTCATTACTTATTGGTAATACACAAGGGCAAGTCAGCCAATGGTTCATGGCACGCCAAGGTGAACAGTGGCGTTTAAACATGGCGCGCAGTTTTGTATTAGAAAATAAAAGCGCGGTACAAACTATTGTAAGTGAGCAGCGACGCAAAGGCTTTTATGTGGCGGGGGAGGATGGCCATGTGGCGGTGTATCACAGTACCGCACACCGCTCATTAATAGATGAAAAACTGGTAGATGGCGACATCAGCATGTTAAGCGTAAGCCCTCGCGCCAAAGATATTCTAATTGAAACCAAGCAAGGCAATATTCATCACTTTAAAGTAGATAACGAACACCCTGAAATTTCGTGGAACTCAATGTGGGATCAAGTGTGGTACGAGGGGTATGAAAAACCTGAATACATTTGGCAAAGTTCATCATCGTCTAACGACTTTGAACCAAAATACTCACTGGTACCGTTAGCATTCGGCACCTTAAAAGGCGCATTTTATGCCATGTTATTGGCCGCGCCATTAGCCATTGCCGGTGCGATTTATACCGCGTACTTCATGGCGCCTGCCTTGCGCCGTAAAGTTAAACCTATCATTGAATTAATGGAGGCCTTGCCCACCGTTATTCTAGGATTTTTAGCGGGCCTTGCGTTGGCTCCCTTTTTAGAGAACAACTTACTGGGCATATTTGCGGTGTTAATAGTGCTGCCGGTTGCCATGCTGGCGTTTGGATTTAGCTGGGCCAATTTACCCGCAAAAATTCGCCACCTAGTACCTGAAGGCTGGGACGTAGTATTGCTGATACCGGTGATAATTTTAGCGGGTTGGTTTGCCATTGATATTAGCCCCAGCATTGAAGTTTTCTTTTTTAATGGCTCCATGGTGGATTGGTTAAACAATGATTTAGGTGTGTCGTTCAGTCAGCGTAATGCACTCATTGTAGGCTTGGCCATGGGCTTTGCGGTTATTCCCACAATATTCTCCATCGCCGAAGACGCTATTTTCAGTGTGCCAAAATCATTAAGTTATGGCTCGCTAGCGTTAGGTGCAACACCTTGGCAAACCATGGTGAAGGTAGTATTGCCTACCGCCAGCCCAGGTATATTTTCAGCGCTTATGATTGGTATGGGGCGTGCGGTGGGTGAAACCATGATTGTATTAATGGCCACCGGTAACACCCCTATAACGGACGTTAATATTTTTGAAGGCATGCGAACATTAGCGGCCAACATTGCAGTAGAAGTACCCGAATCAGAAGTAGGTAGTACTCACTACCGCATTCTGTTTTTAACCGGCTTTGTACTGTTCTTATTTACCTTTATATTTAATACCGCAGCCGAGACAGTACGTCAGCGCTTACGTACTAAATACGGCCAGCTGTAGGAGGCCTACCATGAAAAATAGCATGAATATGAATTTAAACATTAGCCTCAAAGATTGGGTCAAATCGGGTGCGCCTTTTATTTGGCTAAACGCCGGAGCAGTGGCCATTAGCATCATTATGGTTTTAGGGTTGATGGGCTTTATCGCAAGCAAAGGTCTTGTGCACTTTTGGCCAGCGGCCATTGTACAAGCTCAATATACCTTGCCAGGTAATGAGGCGGTTAACATCGTAGGCCAAATTACCGACAGTGAAATGGTCAGTGCCGAGCAGCTACTGGCCATAGGATTAAAAACCCCAAACGGCGCAATAGAAGCCAAGCGTTTATTGTTAAAAGTGGGTAATCGCGATGTATACGGCGGTGACTTCCGCTGGGTACTAGAACATCATTTAACACAACAAACCCTCCCGCAAAAAGCCATGGCGATTGAGCGCCGTGAATGGGGTAACTTTTATGGCTTTTTAGGCGAAGTTTTTGAAGGCACTAACAAGGTTGCAGATACCAAAGAAGACGATGTTAAAGCTTGGCAGGTTTTTCAAAGTAAAATTGAACGCGCCCTTACTATTCATGACGATATTATGGATATTCAAAAAGGCCAAATCGGCAGCATTAACTATAAAATAGAACGCTTAAGGCTAGAAGAGCGTGGCTTAGAATTGGATGAACAGCTAACCCCTAAGGAAGTGGCCCGCTTACAAAGCGAGCGTGATGCGTTAAATGCGCAGTATGCCGTACACCAAATCACACTTAGCCATCTATATGAAGAACTAGAGCGCGACCATTTCACGGCCACTGAAATGACCGGCCAAACCGTTGAAATTAAAATGTCAGAAGTAGTACGCGCCTTTCGCCCTAATGCCATGACCGCGGGCGAGAAAATTAGCCATTACTTTTCAAAGCTGGGTGAGTTTTTAGGCTCGGATCCAAGAGAAGCGAATACCGAAGGCGGCGTTTTCCCTGCCATATTTGGTACGGTGTTAATGGTGATACTCATGGCCATTATGGTCACGCCCTTGGGCGTAGTGGCTGCGGTTTATTTACGTGAATACGCCAAGCAAGGTTTCACTACCCGCGTCATTCGCATTGCAGTGAATAACTTAGCCGGTGTGCCATCTATTGTGTACGGCGTATTTGGATTGGGCTTCTTTGTATACTTTTTAGGGGGCACCATAGATGAGTTATTTTTCCCGGAAAGCTTACCGTCACCCACCTTTGGCACATCTGGTTTGTTATGGGCATCTATCACGCTTGCACTGTTAACCTTACCCGTAGTGATTGTAGCCACCGAAGAAGGCCTTGCGCGTATTCCCCGCATGATTCGTGAAGGCTCGCTGGCACTGGGTGCTACTAAGTGGGAAACCTTAACCCGCGTAATACTACCCATGGCCAGCCCGGCCATGATGACAGGTGTCATTTTAGCCGTGGCCCGAGCCGCCGGTGAAGTAGCCCCGTTAATGTTGGTAGGTGTAGTGAAGCTTGCACCGACGTTACCTTTAAACGGCAACTACCCGTTTTTACACTTAGATCAAAAATTCATGCACTTAGGATTTCACATTTATGATGTGGGTTTTCAAAGTCCTAATGTGGAAGCAGCACGCCCGTTGGTATACGCCACGGCCCTATTGCTAGTGATTGTAATTGCACTATTAAATTTATCGGCCATTTATATACGTAACCATTTACGTGAAAAATATAAATCCTTAGAAATCTAATTTTATAAATATTATCAGCCTAGCTACATATTGTAGGAGGCTGCCAGAGTGCCCCGCTTATTGGGTATTGCAGGCGAAAAAGCGGATACATAGGTATCTGCCATTCATCAGCTAACATGAAGACAATATTATGACCGAAACAACAAAAACACGTACCCATAGCATAGACATGTCCGCTATGAATCGTGAGCAAAAGCACTTAAACATCGATGCCGAAGTGGCCGCTCTAACCGTAAAAGATCTGAGCCTTAAATACGGCGAAAAAGAAGCGCTGCATTCTATTGATATGATTATCCCTAAAAAACGCGTAACCGCGTTTATAGGGCCATCGGGTTGCGGTAAATCAACCTTGCTGCGCTGTTTTAACCGCATGAATGATTTGATTGATGATTGCCATATTAGTGGTGAAATTCTATTGGACAACCAAAATATTTATCAAAAAGATGTGGATGTTGCCGATTTACGCCGCCGTGTGGGCATGGTATTTCAAAAGCCCAACCCGTTTCCTAAAAGCATTTACGAAAACGTGGCTTATGGCTTGCGCATTCAAGGCATTAAGAAAAAACGCCAAATTGACGAAACCGTAGAATGGGCATTAAGAAGTGCCGCGCTTTGGAATGAAGTGAAAGACCGCCTGCATGAAAGCGCTTTAGGTATGTCGGGTGGTCAGCAGCAGCGTCTGGTTATTGCGCGTACCATTGCCGTTAAACCAGAAGTACTATTGCTAGATGAACCTGCATCAGCCTTGGACCCTATCTCTACCTTAAAGATTGAAGAGCTGATTCACGAACTTAAAAATGATTTCACTATCGCCATTGTTACGCACAACATGCAGCAAGCGGCGCGAGTGAGTGATTACACTGCCTTTATGTACATGGGCGACATGGTAGAATTTGGCGATACCGATCAGCTATTTACCAACCCAGGCAAAAAACAAACTGAAGACTACATTACTGGCCGTTACGGCTAGGAATAATGGGATGAGCCAAAGTGTTATTTCATTTTTAAGGTCGCCGTAAATGCTTCCATGCAGGCTGACGCTAACGTCCCTGTTAGCAAACCCTTAAAAAACAAAATGACACTTTGTCTTGCCAGCGATATTGTCCGCCGCCAAAATTGAAAACCATTTATAAGGGGTAAGTCATGGATTTAACCAATGACGCACATAGTCACCATATTAGTCAGCAGTTTAATTCAGAGCTAGAGCAGCTTAAAAACCACTTGCTGGAAATGGGTGGTTTGGTTGAGCGTCAGGTGGGTGATGCCGTTAATGCACTTGTAAACGCTGACAGTGAGCTGGCCGTGCAAATACGCGCCAACGATAAAAAGATTAACCAAATGGAATTGGACATAGACGAAGAGTGCACCCGTATCATTGCACGTCGTCAGCCAGCCGCTTCCGATTTACGCTTAGTCATCACAGCCAGTAAAGTGATCACGGATCTGGAGCGTATAGGGGACGAGAGCGCCAAAATTGCTCGCCAGGCTATTAAGCTATGTGAAGAGGGTGAATCCCCCAGAGGCTACGTAGAAATCCGTCATATTGGTGGCCGTGTACAAGCCATGACCCAAAAAGCCCTTACCGCCTTTGCCCGCCTAGATGTTGACGCCGCCCTTGCGGTGGCTCAGGAAGATAAAGACGTAGACATGGAATACGAAAGCGCCATGCGTGAGATGATAACGTTCATGATGGAAGACCCTCGCTCCATTAAGCGTGTAATGAACGTAATATGGTCGTTACGTGCACTAGAGCGCATTGGTGATCACGCCCGTAACATCGCCGAAGGGGTTATTTACCTAGTGAAGGGCAAAGACGTGCGTC
This sequence comes from Bermanella sp., assembly GCA_029938135.1. GTDB lineage: Bacteria > Pseudomonadota > Gammaproteobacteria > Pseudomonadales > Oceanobacteraceae > Bermanella. The sequence goes on from JAPYOO010000133.1 coordinate 9,143, forward strand.
ATTTATCCATAGATGAGATGCAGCGCGAAGTACAAGGCAGCTAGCCCTTAATTAGGCTTAGCCCGTGATAATGCGGGTGTTAGGCCTGAAAATGCTAAGTCTTTGAAAGTATTTACAAATTAATACAAATTAGGCTTGACCAAACCCCACTATCCCCATATTATGCGCGCCATTAGTGCCGACATAGCTCAGTTGGTAGAGCAACTGACTTGTAAT
>JAPYOO010000134.1:0-3669 GCA_029938135.1 Bermanella sp.
CGGTAAATATCTTCACCGTCCACCTTAACCACGCCCTTTGCCACGGCCATGACCATTTTTTTATTGGCTTTGCATTTATCCATGGTCATGTGAAAGGTCACCATTTTGTGATGAGGGCGCACCTCTCCCATTAACTTCACCTCACCAATCCCTAGGGCACGTAAACTGCCGTGATGTCCCATGGCCGCCAACAATACCCCCATGCTTTGCCACATTCCTTCAATACCCAAACAGCCAGGCATTATAGGGTCACCTGGGAAATGGCACTTAAAGAACCAAGCATCCTCATCCACTGGCATTTCAATAACAATTTCGCCTTTTCCCGCTTCTCCGCCGGTTACATCTAGTGTGCGAACCGTCTTTAAAAGCGACAATTCATCTTCAGGCAACTGAATTTTAATACCCTGTAGGGCCAATTTAGCCAGTAAATCCACAACAGGGGTGTTCTCAATTTGGGCAAATTCAGCTAGAGCGGGTGCGTCAGTCATAGTGATACGGTTCAATTTAAAAAAGAAGTTACTATAAGAGTGAGGGTCGTATATGGCAAAACCTAATGGGTCATCTGGTTGACCCTATGACTCATGGTTTTGGTTCTAAGAAGAGGTGAATTATGGCCGCCAATTCACCCTTAAAGATGTCTACTAAGCGTCACTCGGGGTGTTAGTTGGAACAGATTGGCCGCTCGAGTATAAAGAATACTGTGTATACCCGCATAATTTCTAGTGCAAGCCCCATCTATTACACAATAGTCGCCTCATTATTGCGCAATCGCTTTTAAAATATTACTGGTGCTAATTACCCCTGACACTATGCCGTGTTTACATACAAACACTCGGCGAATACCGTGTTGCAGCATAATATAAGCTACCTCTTGCAAGCTGGCTTTTTCATCTACTTGAATCACCTTTGGGGTCATTATTTGATTAACGGTACAGCTTTCATCGGCTGAGCTGGCCATTTGCCGTACCATTTGCTCATCGTATTGCTGGCCCACAAATTCCGCATATACGTCTTGTAGCAGCCGGCTTTTTTCTATACTGGTTTTGCTTTCAAACGCCACAATATCAGAGAAGGTGACCACCCCTACTAAACTGTGATCACTGGCAATGACAGGCGCGCCGCTAATTTTATGAGTCACAAAAAATTCTGATAAACGCTTTATTGACCAACCTTCATAGGCCATTAATACATCGTCACTAGACATATCTGCAGCACACAATGAGGATTTCATGTTTTGCTCCCTTTGTTGTTATTTTAAATATAGTTCAAGCTCGCCATTACTGCTCTATTAGCCTGACACTAGCCCACTAATATATTCTTTAAATCCTTCACTACTTGCACACTGTTTGGATCATGTTCTTCTAATAAGTCTTGCAGATGGTGCAAAAGGTAATTCGTTTCTTTCTTATGTGAAAAAAGCGGGATTAATAACGGCATTAAGTTCTGGGCCGAGTCATAGTGTTGTTGGTCAATATTGTGTTGTAGTTCAGTTAAAATAACATTAGACACACCTTACTCCCTACGAGGTTTAACGCTAAACGAACAACCCATTCCCAGCTTTTACACCCATAAAAAGCACTCTTTATGAGTTACTTTTAGCCACAGGCCATTAATTAAGGCTAATGCACAAACCGAGTTATGTAAAATAAGAATAGGAGAGGACTTAATACGCCAGACAGGCTGTGCTAGTGACTGATTGCCACTAGCATAAGAGCATTTACAGATTAGCCCCCACAATTAATTCACGGAAAAAACGCACAACATCAACGTAATCATCCACCTTAATTTGCTCATTAATACCGTGCATTCGATCCAAGGTATCAGGCTTAAAACGGTTAAACGCAAAACGATAAATACTGTCACTTAACCCGCTGTAATGTTTCGCATCGGTGCCCGCCATAACCAAATAAGGAGTCACGATTAAATCTTTATCCTGAGTCACCCTATAGATACTGTTTTTAATCAATTCAAAATTTTGGTTATCACTTACCGATACCGATGATGGGTTATTACCAAAACCCTTAACCGAGGTAATGATTATGTTTGGGTTGTTAACAATACTGGCAACATGCTCAGTGACCGACTCTACGGTCTCCCCTGGCATAATTCGAAAATTCACCACGGCAGAGGCTTCACTGGGTAGAATATTATCTTTACTGGAGCCCTTAGCCATCGTCACTGCGGTGGTAGTGCGAATAGAGGCATTGGTGGTTTTACTGCCACTTAAAATTGATTCAACGATGGGCTCGGTCAACCACATATTGGCAAACACCACGCGGTTCACTCCCCCCATGGCAGGACCAATATTATCAAACATGGTTTTGCTGTAACGTAAATTAGCCGGAAACGGCTGATTTTCTAAATCCACCAGCGCTTGTGCTATCACGCCTAAGGCGGAATGTTTGGGTGGCATGGATGAGTGCCCGCCCACCGCTTTAGAGGTGATTTTTAAGCTCACATAACCTTTTTCAGCAATGCCGACTAAGGCAATGGGGTCTTCAACACCTGGGATAATGCCCCCCGCTACAATGCTACCCCCTTCATCGATGATAAATTCAACTTCAATTTGACGCTTTTTAAGCAGTTCCGCTATTTTTTTAGCCCCCGCCACACCGCCAATCTCTTCATCGTGACCAAAAGCCAAATACAGACTGCGCTTAGGTTTAAATCCATTGTTTATAAGGCTCTCTACTGCCTCCATTGAACCTAATACACCAGACTTGATATCGATGGCACCACGGCCCCAAATAATACCGTCGCTTATTTCACCACCAAAAGGCGCGTGTAACCAACGCTCACGGGTTTCGCTATCTACGGGCACGACGTCTTGGTGGCTCATGATTAACATGGGTTTAAGACTTACATCACTGCCCTGCCAAAAATAGAGCAGGCTTAGCTCATTCACCATTTCAAGGGATAGCTGTTGATGCAAAGCCGGAAAACTTGTCTTTAAAAAGGCATGGAAGTCACGGAATACCTGAGGATTATTATCTTCGGGGTGCATATGAGAGATGGTTTTAAATTGTATCGCCTTTGATAAACGCATCGCCAGTGCCTGTTTATCCAAGCTTGAGTCATTTAACGGGGCAAGTAAGGTCACCTCCTGCTTGGTAAAAGTGGCGGTTTTAAGTGCCATTACCGCGATTAACAGCCCCAGAGCTGCCAGTATGCATTTCAAAAGTTTCATATTCGCCTTATCTACATTTTATTGTTATCAGCGCTTAATCTGCACTATTCAGGCGGGTAATTGAAGATCTAATGTGGCCACGGCTCCCTAACAACATGAAAAAGCCAGCAGCAGCGCTGCAAGCCTGCTAGAATTGTCCCATTACAGTTAATCACTTCCAGCTCGGTACTTCATGAAAATACTTGTCCGCAACCTATCTCGCTCCACCGGTGAAGAAGAAATTCGCCGTATATTTGCAACTTACGGCCAAGTTCAGTCTTGTAACCTGGTTTTAGACAAAGCTTCTGGCAAGTCTAAGGGTTTTGGTTTTGTTGAAATGCCCGTAAATGGCGATGCTAAGCAAGCTATAAAGAATTTGAATGGTATGGAGCTAGGCGGTAAAAACATTCGAGTGAAAATGGCTGAAGAAAAAGAAGACTAACCCTGCTGTAGATAAATAACAGTAGTTGAAGAAAAGCCCTGCAATGCAGGGCTTTTTTATG
>JAPYOO010000134.1:3769-7439 GCA_029938135.1 Bermanella sp.
ACATACAAGACAAACTGCACACTGCCCTTGGCCCAAGTGAATCTTGGGTTAAAGATGAAATACATAAAGCCACCCAATGGCGCCAACAAAATATTACGGCTATTTTGGTAAGACTTTTGTTTTTTCTCGTTCAGCTCACTGTATTCATCAGTAGAGAGTACATTTAACGGTCCACGGTACTTGTTCCAGTTACCATTAGTAGAGTGATGATAAGCATGGTGTTTAGACCACACCATTTCAGGAATACCACACAACACCCCCATAATAAAACCCACTACACTATTGGGTTTGGGCGTCTCATATAAGCAACCGTGACCTGCATCGTGCATCATCATGAAGATACGCAGCACAAATAAAACCATTACGGCGCAAATGCCCGCGGTTAACCACAATGAAAACTCAATGCTTTCAATAGCCCCATAAAAAAGGGCAAAAAATGGCACTATAGTGGTAAGTGTTTGCATAAAAGCGGTGCCATTATTACGCTTGGCATACTTCGCGATAAGGGCGGTTTTTTCTTGTTTTAACGCATCTGTGTCGTTCATTATTATTATTATCCTTTTTCCCTAAAGCGCAGGCTCTAGGGTTAAAATCCTATAGTTAGCAGTGTAAGTGACACCTAATGTTACATTCAGTAAGTGATCACTCACGACATGAAAATCCTGCCCCGATTCTGATGTATTTAAATGCGTTCCACAATCCATATAAAGGCCTGAAAGGGCCGGTAATTCACATTTTTTCATCAATTACGGGCTGTTTTTGGTAAACGAATGCTTTTCAATGCTTCAATGTGACCGCTTAGTCGTTATGCGCCAAGCTTCACCCCAAGTACTAACCACACCATCAACCACTCACCTTAAGGCACGTATATATTCTGTTACATTTCTTTTTAAGCCTTTGGCCTATCTTAAAGTGAGTAAAAAAAGGAATATTTATGACACACACTGCCCCATATAAACGATTGCTCACTAGCCTAATGATTAGCCTGTTGGTGAACCCTGTATTGGCGGGAACACTAGATGACCTAGAAACTCAATCCACCCAAAAAAGTAAAAGCAGCAGTAAATCCAACAGTTCCAGCGGCACATACCGCTCTTCACAAGATAATGACTCTGGCAGCCCCATAGACGGTGCCATTGCAGTAATCGATTTAACCGTGGCTGCCATAGAGCTCACCTTTAAAGCCGTTGAGGTCTTGGCCGTCGGTGCCGGTGACAGTGTTGAGCGTTACCAGAATTCCAGTAGCAACATTAAAGTGAACGAAAGCGGCGAAGCCAGCTTATTTCGTAAAAAAGGTGACCCTATCTTGCCTACCTTACGATTAAGCTCGCTGTGGTTAAATGGCAGTAACAATGTATCGGGTCAACTTAACCGCGTAGAAGCAGGCTTTGGTTTTATTGGCATCAGTCATAGTCAAAATCGCCTAACCGAGCCTGATGATAAACTCACGATAAAACACACCCTAGTGCATTATCGTATGAGTTTTGGCAATGATTTAAGCTGGGACTTAGCCTTTGGTAAGGGAAAAATAATAGGAAATCAGCGTCACAGCGGCAATGTGTTTGCCATGCCTGTACGCTTGCGCTTAAGTGAGTCTGTGCACTTTGAGTATTACCCAGTGTGGTCTAATTATGGCGGTAGCCGCTTAAGCGAACACCAATTAAGTGTCAATTGGCAACGCGAAAAAGTAGGACTGTCTGTGGGCTTTAAAACATTAAAGGCCGGTGACACTTCGGTAAATGGTTTGTTTGCTGGCTTGTATGTGAATTTTTGAAAGGGATACTTCAAGGCTTACCTTTAAGGAGCTTTGCGTCGCTCTATTCAGCCTACCTTTCCTACAATGCCCTCATTAAAACCCCATAAACTCATTAATAAGCTCCGCCAGCTTACTGCCTAGGTGCCCTTCAAACTCATCAAGGCCTTTATTGAATACGGCCAAGTACTTATCGGCCTGATCATGAGTGAGTACCTTACCCCCTACGCCAAACTGCATTTCCGGCAAGTTTTTATCCAGCCGAGCCACTATGTCCCATGAAACGTAGTCGGCATCTAAGGTTTGAATACTCTTATGGGCAAATTCACAAAACGAAACCACGTGATCTATTCCATTTGGCCCCAAGCAACCAGGCTCTACCCTGTATGTGACCACTAACTTCTTATTGTCTGGCAACGGTAACGAATCTTTCATAGAAGGCCATATATGTGGGGTATGAATATAGCCTAGCTTATGACCCAGAAAAGAGGGCATGCACATACAAAATTCAGCCCACTTTGAGCAGCCTAAAAAATACAGTTTTAACGCAATAACTCATCAAACGGCTCAACCAATACTTGTTCACCCACGTCAACATTGCCTCGTTGTTGCTCTAGAACAATGTAACAATTAGCGGCACTCATGGAACTTAAAATACCCGAGCCTTGTGCGCCATTAGGGCGAACCTGTAACTGCCCTGATTCATCGAAACTGTATATGCCCCGCTGAAAATCTGTACGCCCTGGGCGTTTACGAATTTTTTCGCAGGTTTTAGCCTGCAAGCGTAACGGTAAACGTGCGTCCTCACCTGCAATTTTACGTAACAACGGCGTTGCCAATTGATGCATAGTCACCATGGCTGATACTGGATTGCCGGGCAAACCAAAAAAGTAGCTATTGGGCAGCAACCCAAAAGCAAAGGGTTTACCGGGTTTAATAGCCAACTTCCAAAATTGAATCTTACCCAGTTTTTCTAAAACAGTTTTGGTGTAGTCAGCCTCACCCACCGATACGCCGCCTGAGCTTATAACAATATCAGCCTGGCTATCCGCTGCCGCAAACGTTTCACTTAATAGCTCAAGATTATCGGGAATAATGCCAAAATCTAACACGTTCATATCAAGGCGCTTTAACATTGCGTTAACGGTATAGGTATTACTTTCAAAAAACTGTCCAGCATTAAGTGTTTGGCCTGGTTTTTTAAGTTCGTCCCCGGTACTAATTAACGCCACCGTTAGTTTTTTATACACACATATATTTTGATTGCCCAAACTTGCCAGTAAACCAATGTGAGACGCGGTTAGTCGCTGGCCACTTTTTAGTACCGACTGACCTACGCTAATGTCTTCCCCTTGGCGACGAATATTTTCACCCGCCTGCACGGTTTGATTAATAATGATGTCTTCGCCATTAGCACTTACATTTTCTTGCATGCTGACCGCATCACAACCTGTGGGGATTTGTCCGCCGGTCATAATGCGAACACATTCACCTGTCTGTATATTTTGAGATATTGGGTGCCCCGCAAACACCTTCGCGACCATTTTTAAACTAGCCCCAACACTTCCATCGGCACACTTTAAAGCGTAACCGTCCATCGCACTGTTATCGGCGGGCGGGATATTCAAGTTACTTATTTGGTCTTTAGCTAAAACTCGCCCTAGTGCTTGCTCTAAATCTATAATTTCCGTCTGCTGAGTTTTTTGCACTAAACCTAACAATTGCTCCATGGCACTTTCTAATGGCACTAATCCGGGGGCACTAAAACAATCAACCATGAACTCTCTCATCTTTAAATTACTGTAATCCGCAAACGACACGTTTACCCGTATCTTAATGATACTTTCCCGTGAGTTTACCCTATTAATAATCTCTCTATCATTTAATTCGCACCGACAAAATCTAGACTAAACTGAA
>JAPYOO010000134.1:7539-9336 GCA_029938135.1 Bermanella sp.
TTACCCATGAGGGTTTGGTTGCCGGATAATCAACCGGTAAAACGTATCATTATTGCTCTACATGGCTTTAACGATTACTCCAACTTTATTAACGCCAGCGCCTCTCAGCTTGTGCAATCAGGAGTAGCCACTTATGCCTACGATCAACGGGGCTTTGGTGGCGCCCCCCATGCAGGCTTATGGAGCGGCGCACACACCCTGGCGAAAGATCTATTAGTCTTTATAAAAATAATTAAACAACGACATCCGGGTATTCCGGTGTATGTATTAGGTGAAAGCATGGGGGGAGCCGTGGTCATGGTGACGATGACACAAAAAAATGCCCCAAAAGTAAGTGGGCTTATTTTGGCAGCGCCGGCCGTTTGGGCCAAAAATACCATGCCGTGGTATCAACGCTGGGCGTTAACCTTAGGTAGCTATACTCTGCCTTGGTTAAAACTCAGTCCTAATGGATTAAAGATTACCGCGTCAGATAACCTGGCCATGTTAAGAAAGTTAGGTCGGGATCCGCTCATTATTAAAGAGACACGCATTGATGCCATGCATGGTTTAACCCAATTAATGGGCCTTGCGTTAAACGTAAGCCATCGGTTACCCAGTAATACGCTGATTTTATACGGTGAACATGATGAAGTGATTCCTAAACGTCCCACCGCCAACATGTTAGCCCGCTTATCTAAAGCGCGCGGGATCGCGCCAAAAGTGGCTGTGTATGCTCAGGGTTATCATATGCTGTTGCGTGATTTAAATGCTCAGCAACCTAGAAGTGACATTGTTTCTTGGATGAACAACCCAAAAGCGTCCCTGCCCTCGGGGGCCGATGCTCGCTCAATTGAGTGGTTATTAAAGGAGTAGGTAAAACCCTGTTATTCCATAAGGCGCACATCAGCACGCCAGGGTCGTTGTTCACACGTATCGCAAATAACTTCTACCACTAAGGGTTTGTCACACGTCACATGGCGAAATTTATTACTGGGTGTGTTTTGCGGTAACCAATCTATCACCCATTGACGTAGGGCCATCACTAACGGAAATAAGGTTTTACCCTTAGTAGTTAAGTTGTATTCGCTGCGCGGTGGGTTTTCTTGATAATTGTCTTTAGTCAATACATCCACATCCACCAGCATATTTAAGCGGTCGGTTAATATGTTAGACGCAATGTTCAGTTGCTTTAAAAATGCATCATAACGCTTAACCCCAAAAAAAGCGGATAGCAATAATAAAATGGTCCAACGGTCCCCCACCAAATCACTAACATACGCCAACGATAAATTTTGCTCGCCAGTACCTATTGAAGGTCGCACTCGGCGCTTACTAAACGACTGAATATCTTCTACGCGACGACTTAAATCTTGGCTTATCTCAGGCCAATCCACATCACCTGCTTTTAAGGTTTGATTGCAATTGCGGCAAACGGCTCTAGGGGTTAATTGATGACCACAGGCAGAATGGAATAACTTGGGCGGCAATTGTTTAACGCTTATATCGGTCCATTCTGATTCCCACTGCCAACACAAAAGGGATGCGCCGAACAAACCCGTGCCTTTTTCGGTTAATTTGTATTCAAAGCGCTTACCGCTATTGGAATAGCTGCGTTTATAAAACACATCGGCGGCCAATAACGACTCTAACCGTCGGGTTAGTGTGGTACGACTGGCTCCGGTATTTTGACGAAACTCTTCAAAGCGTGAACGCCCCATAAAGGCTTCGCATAATATTAGCAGCGCCCAACGGTCGCCCACCACATCCAAACCCTGAGCTAACGTATTATTAATTATAAAATTACTGTCATTCATG
>JAPYOO010000516.1 GCA_029938135.1 Bermanella sp.
CTGATGGAGTCCGCCAATGCGCTATCACTGTTCAGTGACCGTAAACTCATAGAGATTCAGTTACCAACTGGTAAACCTGGCGACAAAGGCGGCAAGGCACTCACAGCCTTGTTGGATCAGCCCAACCCAGACAATATATTCCTTTTGGTACTGCCCAAGGTTGATAAAGGCACACAAAACAGTAAATGGTTTAAGGCGCTAGATAAAGCGGGCGCCTTCATCGCTCACTGGCCGATTGAACGTAACCAATTACCGGGCTGGCTGGCTAATCGCTTACGCGCTTATAAAATGTCGGCTGATAGGGAAGCGTTGGACTTACTGGCCGATCGCACCGATGGCAACTTACTGGCCGCCGCCCAAGAGATTGAAAAGCTCAGAATGCTCGGCAGTGCACAAATAACCTTAGATGATATTGAGAACTCGGTGGGGGATGCCAGTCGTTACGATGTTTTTGCCTTGGCTGAGACAGCACTTAAGGGCGATAGTGTACGTAGCTTACATATTCTGGGTGTATTGCAGGCAGAGGGCTTACATGCCCTACAACCCTTAGCGATTATAGCCAATGACATACGTTTACTCATGAGCTTCACCCAGCTCACCGGTAACGGAATCCCCGAGGATAAGGCCTTACAACAGCTAAAAGTGTTTTGGCCAAAGAAACAAACTCAGATAAAGGGAGCTGCCCGTCGCCTCTCTGTTAATCATGTGCAGCAAAGTTTAATGTTATGTAAGCAAATCGACTTTGCCTGCAAAGGATTGTTACAAGATGACGCATGGCGCTTGCTTAGTCAGCTTGTTATAAAACTATGCGGACTTAACATTGTTCCTGATAGAAGCTAGGGCTTTTAAAAGCCCGTTCTAGCCCACAAAACCCCTTTGAAACTGGCGTAAAGTCACACTTTTACGCCAAATGCCTCCATTACACGCGCGCATTACAATAACACTGTTTACTCACACGATTGCTCACTAAACAATTACTAAAAGCGCACGGACATAACACGCCTACTGGTTAATACTTAAACCATCAAATCCAACACGTATTAGCGCAAGCATTGAGGCAATTATGGGTTATGCAATTCACCAGGAAGCGAGCAACACTGACCTAATTTGGGGATTAGGTCATATTACTCAACAGCAACGAGCCACAGACTTCATTAAGCGCTTTGAAAATAAATTGTGTGTGTATTCACCTACCGTGAATCAACTTTATAGTAACTACAGCGTATTTTTTCCAGAAGATGCAAACAAAAGCATGGTGGTATTACCTGACCCATATGCATTTCACGATACGTTTAATCATATTCCTGAAGAGGCTATTCAGCCTACTGGACTGCACATTATTCCAGGGGAGACGATTAACCGCGAAGGTTTATACATCGTCATTACCCAGAAAGACAAAAATGTACGTTCGATCCCTATTCCGTTTAAAGAAGGTTTACGTCAAATTTTAAAACGTTTTCAAGGTAATGATCCGTTTTTACCCATTTTGAAAAAAGGCGACCTTAGAGAATTTGATTCTGATATGCCTTGCCTACATTTACATAGATTACGTTTAGGTGCGTTAGATAATTTTTCAATGCTAGAGCGCCTAGGTGTTAAAAATATTATCAGCGAAAAAATAATGGGTATTTATCGTGAAGCATAAACCATAAGAGACAGCGGTAAAGGGGAAG
>JAPYOO010000517.1 GCA_029938135.1 Bermanella sp.
TCCCCATAGCAACTGTAAAAGCACTTTAATGCCATATATTACCTTTAGGGTTAACATTTTAATCGTGAGCATGCGCGTTTGCACATTTTGTGTGAACGTTAATTTATGGCGTAAGTATTTGAAAGTATTTAAGAAAAACTAAAAATCCATTTCAGTTGAGCCAGAAAAACGCGCACGCTCGGTTTGTGAAATAACGAGGTCTCGTTATTTCATTTCCATTATTTTATAAGTGCTTGATTTTGCATGATTATCTTAATATCGGCCAGCCAATATGAGCATAAAAAGCTATTTTTTTTGCCAAAGCGCGCAAACCGATCTACCCTTTTAAAATACACTGTTTATCCATACAGTTGTTGGTGGGGGGGGTCATATGGGAAAAAGTGCATTCTTAAATGAGATGAGCCGCTTTATGCGGCAGCAGGGTATGAGCCTACGCACTGAAAAAACGTATATACACTGGGTGAAACGCTTTATTCGGTTTAATAAGCTTGTCCATCCGTTGGATTTATCAGATGCCGATGTTACGCGCTTTTTAAGCCACCTAGCCAACGATTGTAATGTGGCCATTAATACCCAAAAAACAGCACTTAACGGAATTGCGTTTCTATATAATCAATTTTTAAAGCGTCCTTTGGGTGATCTAGGGTTTCACTACGCTAAGCAAGGGCGGCGCTTGCCGGATGTGTTATCCATGCAAGAGGTGGCTAATGTTTTATCGTTTATGGGTGATCGAGACCGGTTAATTTTTTCCCTTTTATATGGCAGCGGTTTACGTATCACTGAATGTCTGCGATTACGGATTAAAGACATTGATTTTGATAAGGCTGCATTAACGGTATGTGATGGCAAGGGTCATAAAGACCGTAAAACAATTTTAAGTAAATCGCTTTTTCCTGAACTTAAAATGTCTATTCAAGCTTCTATTGCATTGCAGGCAACAGACAATGAAAAAGGCATTGGGCCTTCAATGCCGTTTGCTTTGGGAAAAAAATACCCTAATGCTTTTAGAATGCCTGCTTGGATGTTTCTTTTTCCTTCTTCTGGTATTTGTCGGCACCCTGTGACTGATGAAGTATGTCGGCATCATTTACATGACTCTGTGCCAAGAAAAGCACTCAAAGCCGCGGTAGGTAAAGCAAAAATAGTAACCAAGCGGGTGAGTTGTCATACCTTTCGCCATTCGTTTGCAACTCAGTTACTCAGCTCTGGCCGTGATATTCGTACCGTACAAGAGCTACTGGGCCATTCTGATGTCTCCACCACTCAAATTTATACCCATGTATTAGGTGAACATTTTGCTGGAACACAAAGCCCCATTGATAGGATGATGGCAGGTAGGTAATCCCATTATGCCTTGAATACAAAGAGTACTTGTTGACACTTTCTTGCTAGAACACAGCAATGTGAACACCACAAAGATTTACACTTTTGTTTAGGCTGAGGTGTCATGACCCCGTTGAAAGGTAAGTTTTAAACTAGACAAGATGAAAATTAGGAATGCGTTAGACGCTTACCCTTTAAGCCAACGTTTAGGATTTTGCGGGGTGCCTTTGTAGCGGATTTCAAAATACAGTGCATCGTTGTTAAAACCACCACTGCGGCCCAACTTGCTAATGACTTCGCCGGTTTCTACCCAGTCACCTACCGACTTTAACAAGGCTTGGTTGCGGG
>JAPYOO010000518.1 GCA_029938135.1 Bermanella sp.
GATCCCGCAGGTCTCTCAATAATTTAAGCACCACCAGTTTGTTGTCTGGCATGGCTCGACCTTCAATAATTTGCGGGCGAGATAAAAAGTAGCCCTGAAAAAGCTCATACCCTAAATCTTTACAAAATTGGTACATTTCGTGTGTTTCTACTTTTTCAGCGAGCATAGTGATTTTACGAGGGATAAAAACTTTAGCAAAGCGTTCAATTTGAGACTTATTTAAAGCCAAAACATCGACTTTTACTATGTCTACAAAGTGCAGCAATGGCGCGCTGTTTTTGTCTAGAATAAAATCATCCAGTGCCAGTTTGGCCCCGTCAGCTTTAGCCTCTTGTAAGGCCTTGATTAAATTGTCGTCCACCTCAATATCTTCCAAAATCTCGATGACATATTGATTTAGATCGAACGTGGGGCGATTTAAAATGAGGTTTTTAGTGAAGTTGATAAACGCTGGGTGGGGGCCGCATATAGAGGCTAAACCCGCTTCGCCAAATGCATTCAGCAATACCTGACTGGTGGCCTTATCGCCACAGGTAAAATTGGCCTGCTGGTCGTTGTTACTTGCCCTAAACAACAGTTCATAGGCAGCTATCTCCAGTGAACGGTTGTAAATGGGCTGGCGCGCCAGCAATGCGTGTCCGGTTTCGCTCATGGTTAGCCATATTTAAGGGAGCTATCTTCATAGCTTAGCTCAAAGTGTGAAAAGCTGTACTACACTAAAAAAAGATGTAAACAACAAGGGTTGGCATTTATGTCAGGGGTTTTAAGTAACGTAGATCAGCGCACTAAGTTGGTTGGGCAAAACCGTCTAGAGTTGTTGCTATTTAACTTTGGCAGGGGTCAGTCTTATGCCATCAATGTGTTTAAAATACAGGAAGTATTACGTTTAACCCGTCTTACTCAAATACCCGAAGCCCATCCTGTGGTGCGAGGGGTGACCCATTTACGAGGCCAAACCTTACCTGTAGTGGACTTGTGTCATGCTATTGGTATGGGGCCTTTGGAGATTAATGATCATACCACTATGATCGTGACGGAATATAACCGAACCGTGCAGGCTTTTTTAGTGGCTGGGGTAGACCGTATTATCAATATGAATTGGGAGCAAATAATGCCCCCGCCAAAAGGTACGGGTAAGGCACACTACCTAACGGCTATTACCAAAGTTGATGATCGGATTGTAGAAATTATTGACGTGGAAAAGGTATTGGCTGAGATAGTGCCTTACGAGACAAGCGTTTCAGAAGGACTGTTAGATCTAGACGTTATGGCGCGAGTTGCTGAGTCGGGTTTAAAGATATTGGCGGTGGATGATTCTGCTGTTGCCCGCTCTCAAGTTAAGGAGACACTGAGTAGTCTGGGCCTTGAGGTAATTCAGGCCAACGATGGCCTAGAAGCCTGGAATTTGATTAATAAAATGGCGTCAGAAGGTCCTATAAATAGCCAACTATTGATGGTGATAACAGATGCCGAAATGCCAACAATGGATGGTTATATGCTAACCACTGAGATTCGTAGTTCTGCTGACGTCAAGGATTTATATGTGGTTCTTCATACGTCTTTAAGCGGCAGCTTTAACGAAAAAATGGTAGAGAAAGTAGGTTGCAATGCATTCCTGTCAAAGTTTCAGCCAGACGGACTTGCTGAGGCCGTTCAGGTAAGAGCTAAGC
>JAPYOO010000135.1:0-4423 GCA_029938135.1 Bermanella sp.
ATAGCAGGTTCTTGCGTGGCGATATGTGGCTGTTTTGTGGCTCTATGTAGCTAGCGTGTAACTAGTCCCCTATATAAAAAGGCACGGTTTAGCTTCTTAGGGTGGGGCATTTTTAACAAATGTATCACGTTTTATTCACTTTTTTATATGGCGCGCGCCCGTCACTTGCTCTTCCATAGTGACCCTATTAGTCTATTGTAAAGGGGCTAATTTCATCTGATTGAACCCCACATTGATGACCTTGGAGCAAGCCATGAAACACCATCGTTCCTTCCTAGCCATGAGCATGTTGCCGATTATTTTGTCAGCGTGTGGTGGAGGCGTTGAAGGTACCCAGAATGATGCCCCCGAGAGTCTTGTGGGGCAATTCATAGATAGCTCAGTGCAAGGGCTTAATTACTCTACACTAAGTGGGCAGGGTGTCACTAATGCCAATGGTGAGTTTAATTATAGGCAAGGTGAGAGTGTAAGCTTTTCCATCGGCGACCTTACCCTGCCGCCAGTAGACGCAGCCCCCGTTATTACCCCGCTTACCCTAGTCAATACCGACGACTTTAATCACATTAAAGTGGTTAACATTGCACGTTTATTGCAAAGCCTAGATACAGATGGCGACCCGTCCAATGGCATCACCATTGATGATCAAGCTCACGATGCCGCCAGCGGTTTAAGCCTAAACTTCGACGAAGCCGATTTTGAAGATAGGGTCATCAATTTAGTGGCCAATGCCGGTTCTACAAATAGCGCTCTGATCACAAGCAGTGCCGCCATTGCCCACTTACAAGACAGTTTGGCACAAGCAAGCGTGTGTGCTAAAACCCACCCGTTAGTGGGCTACAGTGTGGCATTATCAGCCATTGCCCATTCGGTAAGTGGTACGGTGCGCGTAGTAGATGACTGCACCATCGAGATTAACAACTTCAGCTATGATGGTGGGGGGATAGATGTGTTTGTTTATGGGGGGGTAGATGGCAACTATCACGACGGCTTTGCCATGGGCCAAAACCTGTTTGGCACACGCTTTAACAATCAAACTCTGACGATTACCTTGGACGATGAATCGGTGTTAGATCAATTCAACGGCATTAGCATCTGGTGTGTGACGGTAGGTGTTAGCTTTGGTGATGGCATCCTTCAAAGCCCGTGAATTCTTCCACGAGGCAACCTTAAGATAAGACTGTGCTGGCCAGGTCTTAATGGCACAGAATTAAGCTATAGGCTCAGTGTTTTAGGGCATTGAAAAGACAGAAATGAAATCATTTATCGTTTGCAGCCTTTGCTATTGTATAATATTAAAATACTCTGAAATCTCCGTTACACATTCAATTCAGGTCTTGCCTTAAACGCGAAATGCAAGGCTTCGTGACATGCGCACTGTGCCGTGTTCACTGCTATTCTATTTTTTAGTCGTTATCATATTAGTGCTGCACCCCGTAACGCTTGTTAATTAAAGGGCGATTAAAAGGGCGATTAAAAGGGTGAGGCAATCTGGGGTCTTATATGAAGTTAGTTTGCGTGTTAATTTTAATTACACTTACTTCACAAGCATTTTCACAGTGCCGTCTTAGTGTGCGGGTAGCCAATAGCATTCCTCAATATTATCAAGATGTGAATAAAAACTGGCAGGGCATGGGGGTAGAGTTAATAAAGGTGTTACTGAATGAAGCCCATTGCCAGCCAATTTATACAGTATATCCCTGGAGGCGTGCATTAGCTCAATTGCAAGTGGGTAAGTTAGACATGATGGTGAACTTGTCTATTACCTCCGAGCGTAAAAAGTACATGTGGTTTATTGGCCCGCAAAGGGATGAAACCATTGTGTTGGTGGTTAACGATGATTTTGATTTTAAAATAGATTCATTAGATGATTTTAAGGCCTTGAATAATAAAATCGGAATTGAGAATGGTGCCTTTTATGGCGATAGTTTTGACAAAAAATATAAAACTGAACCTGAGTTTGCTAACTTATTTGTTCATGCAGTGAACACGGGTATGTTAATTAATATGCTTAAGGTGAAACGAATACTAGGATTTTTCGAAGATAGATATAGCAGTGCCTATAAGATGAAAACACAAACACAATATAAGGGGGTAAAGGTACATTCCTATTTAGTGAATCAAGATGTTGTGTATTTTGGTTTTAGTAAAAAATCGGTATCCAAAGAGTTACTGACTAGACTTAAAAAAGCCTATGTCAAGGCTAATTCTGCGGGTAAGTTTGAAGCGGTTATTAAACGTTATAGATAAAATTGATTTGGCTGTCTAAATTGACTCCCTTTAATAGCCAATTTATGCCAATGGTGCAAACGACGTTTTCTCTTAATAGGCGTTGTTGAAAAGAGCGTTTAAAAAATTGTAAATAGTGCTGGTTTAGATTGTTGCCAAAAGTTAATTAACGCCAACGTCGCCGATTTTAAACAGGGCTAAATTTACGCTGGCAACTTTTTACGACGGCCCATAAATCTCGAAGCTAAAAACATAACAATCAGTAATTCAAAAAAACCTAGACTACCCAAGCCATTATCTTCTTCGTTTGCCTCTCGAGCAGCATCTTGCGCTGAATCTTCAGCCATATCGGCAAAATCATCGGCAGCCTCTTCAGCTTCTTGTGCTGTTTGTACAGCCGCCGCCGCTTCGCTTAGGGCATTTCGCACAGTGTCAGTGTCTGCTTCAACCGCGGCCAGCGTTGCAGTTTGCAGTGCTGCTTGCGCGGCTACAACGGCAACTGCAGCGGCCTCTACAGCGGCATCTGCTTTCGCGTAAGCTTGCTCTGCGGTTTCTACGGCCTTTTGTTTCTGTGCATCGCTAAAGGCATCTTTTACAGCCTGCTTCGCCGCTTGGGCTTCTTGCGCTGCCGTTTCAGCAATTTTTGCCGCTTCAACTGCATTAATTGCCGCCAGAATGGCTTCTTGTACAGCGGCCAGAACAAGCGCTTCTGCGTTAAGAATAACTCGCTCTGCAACTTCAGCGCTGTCAACTTTGCGGTAGTTTACCCAAGACACGTTCCTAGCGGCTGCATTTATATACAAAGAATCGTTAAACGTGAATAGTTTTGAATCGTTTGCGGTGAACTCAAAAGTAAAGTTTGTGAAGTCTGTGGTCGAAAAATAATTTTCACTATAAAAACCATTTTCCCCCGACATGGTGAGCTTACCGTAGGTAGTACCATTATGATTGATCAGTGAGTTGATGAAATAACTATGAGTACTGGTGTGCATTGAATCTGAAATATTTAATATTGAAAGGGGGCTTGCACTTTTATTCCACAAGGCACCATTGTCTGAACTGACATAAAAATGATCTAAACTGCGGCTGCTGTAGCTGTAGCTGCCACTGCTGATGGTGATTTGATTGGCAGCAAGCGCAGTTAATGCAGACAGAGCCAGTATTTCATTTTCGTCTGTACTGATGCTTCTCCAAGTCCATTGGCTTAAGTCATCGGAATATCCCACAAATAAATTATTATAAATGACTTCTTTGTCGTCACCTTCGCCTGATACGTCATAGTCATAAACCAATGCATGAAAACGCTCATTGGCAAAAAGAATGTCTCGGTATCTTTTATAGGTGCCAGTGCCAGGAAGTGCGGTCACGTTTTCCCAGTCACCGCTTTGAGTACGTGACATCAGTGTTTCTATAGAGGCGATATTACCCATTACAGCCCGTCCATCCGGTGCAAATACCACGTGGTAATTTTGCCAAATGCCCACTGTGTCGGCTGTCCAATCTATTAGATTGGGGCTGGTAAAGTAGACTCTATCTTGGCCTTGAGTGCTGGCGGTATTTAACAGCACATACAAGCCATTTTTTGTGTCGTAAGTAAAAGTGTCTGAATAAACGTTATTTAACACCGATACATCAATTGATGTCCGACCAGTTCACCATGTCTGTGGAATACTGCAAAGACGTAGAAACAACTTCCCAAGTATCATCGTCATAGACTTCTTTAAACGCAATGAAGCGATTATTTAGTAAATAAATTTGGCTATCTAATGGCACATTACGTACCTCATAATTGCCATCCATCTTTGTCACAAAGGCCTTGCCCTTGTAGCCCACAAAAAATACAGAGTCGTTATGATGAAAGATTTGAAAAGAATCGTCGGCAGGGTTATAGCCATCCTGGTTAAGTGTATTGGCAATTTTTTCAAAATGGGTTGCAGTTGTATCGTTTTTAATGACGTGGTGTGAAGCCATTTCTTTGTAGAAGTATTGTGTGCCGCGTCGATCCCAACCACCGTTAATCATTCCAATGGTGGTAAATACCTGAGTGCTATTTGAATCCGCGGTAAGGGTGTATTGCACTTTGCCGCCATCGGCATGAATGGTAACCCAGTCTTGCGTTGCCTCATAACCGTAGTCGCGCTCAATGTCTGTGTAACAATACCAAGTGTAATCATTTATTTTATGCAAAGAAGCTAGG
>JAPYOO010000135.1:4523-6825 GCA_029938135.1 Bermanella sp.
CAAGGTATCGGTGCGATCACCTGATGCTTTCATGCTGCGTTCAATAACGGCGTTTTCTGTGTTTACCCTATCTAGAGTTCGCTCACCTACATCGTAATTACCTAACAATCCGCTTAAAGACAGCAAAACCAGAGAGCTTTTAAATACAGAATTAGGTGGCTGGCGCATAGGCAGTATTCACTCCGTTAATCATGTGCTGCTTTATTGCATTGAGCAAAATATGAGCAATTATACAGATTTAGTAGTATGAAAAATTAATGTTTTAAGAACTTTTACATATAAGAGTTGACGCAATTACGCTCCTGAAAACCAAATGCCGTGAATGTGGGTCGTTAGCTGTGTTGCCCAATATTCTGGATAGCCATAATTAAATATCAGTGCATAGGAGGGTTAAAAGCGCACATAGAGTCAAAACCCAGAAGGCTCAATTTACTAAGCTGCATTGGCGTTTATGCCAAATAACAATAGGGTTTTAGGCTGGATTAAGTGAATTTTGGCCACGCATTTACAATAAATAGATTGCCGCTATGCTGAATATTAACGGCACCATTAAAAAGTGACGTAACGATACTCAGCTGTGGGGCAAAAAGGCGCTTTGTGTCGTAATGGCAATCATAATGAAAGTGATGAAAAATTAATGATGCCTGTATTCATAGGTAAGTTTAACCCGAGTAACACTCGCTAAAGCCGGTAATGAAAAGGTGTATGAATACAAAAAACTGTGCCGCGGTCTGTAATAGAGCCGGCCAAGCAGAAATTGCCCTTTGTTACTTGAAACAAGGATGTCTGAATATCATGAACCCCTGCGTTTTAATGAAATGACTCCATTGCCGTTGCTGTCCGATCAATCGGAGCCTAATTTTGTTTAACGCTATCAGCATTAAATCCCTGGCTAATATGAAGTTAAATTTTAACTCACTAAGCAAGCAAATTGCCTTTGGCTACGTGTTAATTTTAGCCGTATTTGGCACTTCGCTGGTTGTGACATTATTGGAGTTGCAAAGTGTAGAGGCTACAAATAAACAAATCAAAGACCAAAGGAACCCTACAGCAAGATCAGGTTTGATGTTACTTAATGGTGTTAATCATTCCTTAGCGGCCCTTAGAGGGTGGATGTTAATTGGGCACGACGCGGGTGGTGAAAAATTTAAACTTGAAAGAATAAATGCATGGACGAAAGAGATCACCCCATCGTTTGAAAAGATGGAACGGCTTTCTGAAAACTGGACGAATCAAGAAAACATTACCCGTTTAAGGTCAATTAAATCCTATTTAAAGCAGTTTGAAAGAGATCAATCCACTATAGAAAAAATCGCTAATAGCGAAAATAATAGGCAGGCATCAAGAATTCTATTTTCTGAAGCCGCCCCAAGAGCCCAAGTGTTAAGCAATGAAATTACAGCGATGATTGAAATTGAGAAGTCGCTGAAAGCCTCTGATAAGCGTAAAGGTATTATGGGCATGTTGGCAGATGTTCGGGGCAGTATTGGCTTTAGCTTGGCTAGTATTAGAGCGTTTCTGTTGTCGGGTGATGACAAGTATAAACTTGATTTCTATAAACAATGGGAAAAAAATAATGTTAGTTATTTGAAGCTATCACGTAATAAAAAATTTCTAACTACGAAGCAACTAGCATCTTTTGATAAATTTAGCCTGGTAAGGCATGAGTTTTCTAGTTTACCTAAAAAAATAATTGAAATTAGGAGTAAAGATGACTGGGATAAGGCCCGTTTTTTACTAAAAAACCAGGCTGCACCATTAGCGTTTAAGATCAAGGCTATCATGAGCGAAATGATAGTGGATCAAGGTGAGTCAGAAGCTCAAGAATACCATACTCAATACGATCAATTGACAACGTTAAAGTGGCTTCTGATAACGTTACTGTTAATTGGTCTAGTAATTTCGGTAGCTGTAGGCATGTTGTCAATTGCAAGGGTGAAAGAGCCAATAATCGATGCCATAGACATTATTAATGGAATGAGTAAGGGGCAGTTTGACCTTAGTTTTAAAGAAAGCCCTATATCAGAGATTAATCTTTTGGGGGAATCTGTTCATAAAATGAAAGAAAATCTTTTAAAACAAAATCTGGATTTGAAAAATGAAAAAACCAGGCTGGAAGAGGAAGATTGGCTAAAAAGTAGCTTAGCCACCATTCTACTCACTCTTCAAGGGCATACTGATATTAAGGTATTTTCCAGTGATTTACTGAATAGCCTAATGTCTAAAACAAATGGACTGGTTGGTGTGATGTATGTAAAGGATCAAAAAAATACAAATAATATGTTGGCAGACGCAGACGCAG
>JAPYOO010000135.1:6925-9310 GCA_029938135.1 Bermanella sp.
AGTTATCTATTCAATGGCTGCATCGTATGCGTCTTCAAATGATAAAAATCATGTTAAAAGCATACAGCTTGGTGAAGGCTTAGCTGGGCAATGTGCCATTGATAAAAAAATTATGTATGTGTCTGAGGTGCCTAATGACTATATCTCTATCAGTTCAACTCTGGGTGACACTAAGTGTACAGAGTTAATTTTAGCGCCAGTGTTATTTGAAGGGGAAGTATTGGCAATAATTGAAATTGCTTTGCTTGAAAAAGTGTCACCGGCGCACAAAAATTTAATTGATATTGTATTAAAAAGTGTGGGTATTATTTTAAAGTCTGTTATTGGGCGTATAGAAACTGAAAATTTTTTAACAGTGTTGAATACACAAAACAAAGAGCTAAATTATCATACTGTAAATTTGGCAAAAGCCAAAAAACAAATGGAAGCGGCTAATGAATCGTTGGCTGCGCAAAAAGAAGCCATGGATCTGCACTCACTGGTGTCGATTACCGATATTAAAGGCTCTATCACCTACGCCAATGATAAATTTTGTGCCATCAGTGGATACAGCAGAGACGAACTCATAGGTCAAAATCACCGTTTGCTTAATTCAGGGAACGAGCCCGCAGAATATTGGCGAGATATGTTCTTGAGGGTTTCTAAAGGAGAATTTTGGCACGATGAAGTGTGTAATAAAGCCAAAGATGGGCACCTATATTGGGTAGATACTACTATCGTGCCGCTATACGACACTGACGATAAGTTAAGTGGTTACACTTCAATTCGTACCGATATTACTCGTCAAATAGAAAATATTAGCAATTTAGCGGACGCTAAAAAACAAGCCGAAGTTGCCAGCGAGTCTAAAAGTAACTTTTTGGCCAACATGAGTCATGAAATTCGCACACCCATGAATGGCGTAATCGGCATGACGAATCAACTACTGCGCAGCTCGTTAGATACTACCCAGCACAGTTATGCCACTGCCGTTAAAAGCAGTGCTGAATCGCTGCTGACTATTATCAATGACATTCTTGATTTCTCTAAAGTGGAAGCTGGCATGTTAGATATGGAGGTCGTGGAGTTTGATATGGCCTCTGTGATTCACGACTTCGGGCGCTCGATTGCCTTGCGTGCCCATGAAAAAGGGCTGGAGTTAATTTGCCCGGCCAATATTGTATCGCAACAGTGGTTCTGTGCTGACCCCGGGCGTATCCGTCAGGTTCTCACTAACCTAGTGGGCAATGCCATTAAGTTTACCCAAAAGGGTGAAGTGGCTGTGCAATATTATGTGAAGCAGCAGAGCGAATCGCGCACTGAATTGCTGATTGAGGTGACCGATACTGGTATAGGCTTAAGTGCAGAGCAGCAGGCCAAGCTGTTTGAACGCTTCAGTCAGGCTGACGGCTCCACGACTCGCCAGTACGGTGGCACCGGTCTTGGTTTGGCTATCAGTAAACAACTGGTTGAACTTATGGGAGGCAAGATAGGTGTTAAAAGTACTCTGGGTGTTGGTTCAACGTTCTGGTTTACGTTGGATTTAGCAAATGCCAAGGCCCAGTTGCCAATACTTTCCACAAACGACCTGGCTGGTCAGAAAATTCTGGTGGTGGATGACAATCTAACCCAGCGAACATTATTAGGGCGACTGCTAACGGAATGGCAGGTGGAGTACGCATTGGTAGAAAGTGGTAAATTGGCGCTGGAAAGTTTGTCTGCGGCGGTGATTGAGGGCCACCCTTACAGTGTTGCGATTGTTGATATTAACTCGCCCCAGATGAACAGTGAGCAGTTGGGGGTTGCCGTTAAAAATAATGCCAGCTTAAGTGATACTTATCTAGTAATGCTTATGTCTCAAAGTGCTCTGGGTAATGATAAAAACCCTACCGACTCTGGTTATGACACTTACTTTAACAAACCCATCGATCAATCAAATCTTTACAACGCGTTAAATCATTATTTAATCGGTATATCTGCCCATGACTCAGAGCAATCGGTAAATAAAAACGATCTGTCAGTGCAGAAGTTTGACGCACGGGTATTGGTGGTAGAGGACAATACTATTAACCAAATGGTAGCGCGCAGCATGTTAGAGGATTTTGGAATACAGCCTGACATGGCCGCCAATGGTAAAGAAGCGCTGCATGCCCTGAAGACCTTACACTACGATTTGGTATTTATGGATTGTCAGATGCCGGTCATGGATGGTTATGATGCAACTCGCAATATTCGAAATCCGGCCTTTCAGTTACATGGCAGGAGTGTGGGGGGACAAGCTATCCCCATTATCGCCATGACCGCCAACGCCATGCAGGGTGATCGCGAAAAATGCATTGCTGTGGGCATGGATGACTTTATCTCTAAGCCGGTACAGCCGGATAAACTTCATCTGGCATTGCTTAA
>JAPYOO010000519.1:0-165 GCA_029938135.1 Bermanella sp.
ACCAATGGGTGATCAAGCCTGTTGGTAATGCACTGTTTAACTTAACGGGTGAAACGGTTGATTTTACTTTGACTGCAGATAAAGCAATTGAAGGTTTAGTTACCATTGTCGAGCGTCGTTATGTCGATATCAGTGGTCAGGTAAGTGAATTAGGTGGTTTATTGC
>JAPYOO010000519.1:265-1666 GCA_029938135.1 Bermanella sp.
CCAATCCTGCGTATGGGCGTTTTGATTCTTGGGCGACGATAACCGATGGTGAAGGGGTGTATGATGCGTGGCTACCTAGTATACAAATAACGAGTGCGATTGATATTTTAGTGGGACAAGATGATGTTGCGGTCAATTTGCAAGTTGATATAGCCTTGCAAAAAGCAAAAATCACCTTAATAGATAGCGATGGCTTTGCCTCGGTTAATACTTCGGTAGTTTTGGAAAGAAAAGACACGTTAGGTGACTGGGCTGTAATTAAAAATTTAAGTACCGACACGAATGGTGTTGTGGCTATTTATTTGCCGCCGCTTGCGGATGCGAGAGAGGCCTATCGTTTTATCACCAAACCTGTCAACAACACAAGTGCGACCACGTATATCTACCGTGAAGGAGAAACACATGAGTTTACCCTTGATGAAACAACGACAGGACAAATAATTGATTCAACTGTTACCGTAACGGTTCAAGAGCGTCGTTATGTCGATATCAGTGGTCAGGTAAGTGAATTAGGTGGTTTATTGCTTGATGGTTTCAATATAGGAACACGTACAGAGACAACCGGATTAACGACTTATTATGGCGCCAATACCACTAGTGGCGGAGGGAATTACTCTATTCGTATTGAGGCGCCGCTTGATACGACGGTTAATTACACTTTAAAGAATAACAATTCCCCTAGTTATGAACCCTATTGGACCAATCCTGCGTATGGGCGTTTTGATTCTTGGGCGACGATAACCGATGGTGAAGGAACGTATGATGCGTGGCTTCGTGAAACAGATATAAATAGTTCAATCGATATAGCCCAAGGCCCTGCAAAACTAGACAACTTCGATCAAGTTGAGCTCAACCTTGTCGCTCCAATCAAGCTATACAAATTCACCACTCAAGCCAAAGATAAAAATGGTTATCCATTAACGGGTGTTAAAATAGATTATAACTTGATAGACCGTTTAGGTGATTCATCATCAATCAAAAAGCTTACCATAGGCAGTTCAGGTGAGGTTGGTTTGTATCTACCTAATATCTTTGATCCTCGAGAGCAATATCAAGTCGTTGTGGCTGATAACGGTTTCTATGGTTTTGAGACCTCAGAAGTGCCTATTGCGGAGCTCGTACAAGACAAAGCCCTACTCAACGTAATTAGCTTCACCGATAATGCAGCCCCTAAGTTTGTCTCAAACCCGGCGGTTAGTTATTTATCCGATGTCAGCGCGGTGATTGTTTGGTTTACGGATGAGCCAGCTAAATCTCAGGTTGATGTCAATGGTGAAACGTTTACCAGTAATACCTTAACTAAAAAACACAGTATTCAAGTGACCGGGTTAAGCGCTGGGGGTGTTTATACCGCCAGTGTTAAATCAGCGGATGCCTCGGGTAATGAGTCATTACTTAATA
>JAPYOO010000520.1 GCA_029938135.1 Bermanella sp.
CGTAAGTTTTAACTCATTTTGGCAAGCCCGCGTAAGGGCATTATTTTCATAACTAAACCTACTAGGTTCCATGGCCAGCCTGGTACAAATGCTTTTGCGGGTTCTTTATTAATGGCTTTCGCAAGTTGTTTGCAGCCCGTGTCTAAATCCACCATAAATGGGGCTTTTTTCACTTTGGCATTTAACTCTGTCTGAATGAAACCTGGATATATGGTGCTGACTTTAATATCGGTTCCCAGTAAATCAATACGAATACCTTCAAACAATGACGCCAAACCAGCTTTGGTTGCAGCATAAGTGTTCAAGGCTCGGCGCATACCGCGTAACGCACTCATGGATGATATTGCAACCAAGTGTCCGTTGCCTTGCTCGCGGAATATTTCTAACGCGGCTTCACTTTGTGCTAATGCCCCAATAAAATTGGTTTGAGCGGTTTGTAAATTGGCATGGAAGTGACCCGTACCTAACGAAGCGCCTTTACCCATTCCTGCGTTTACAATAATACGGTCAATCTGACCTAAATCGGTTTTAAATTGTTTAAAAACGTTAAATACCTCAGGGTGGTCATTTACATCCAGAGCATGCACCACCACTTTAATTTGAGGGTGCAGGGCCTCTAGTTCAGCCTTAAGCTCGTTAAGTCGGTCAGTACGTCTAGCACATAGCCCTAAATTACTGCCTTGGGCAGCAAACTCTTTTGCCATGCCCCAACCTAAACCCGAGCTTGCACCGGTAATTACAATATTTTTACGCATTTTCACATCACTTATTATTTTAGCGTTAAAGAATGCCTTAAACGGATCAATAAGAGAACAGTAAACAAAGTGTCAGAGCCTTTGATTTTTTCTTTTTACATATCCCCCATAAAGCCGGCGCCCTAAAACAAACAGCACCAATAACCCCAGCAACAATCCCATTAATAATAATTCAGGAATGTGTAAACCTTGCACCAATAGGCGCTGATTTTTTTCAAGCCCAGCCCACTTGTGAGTGCTGGCTTGGGCAAATTCATCGCTTGCAAATATTTGTGCAATATCACGGCGGCTGCGATAACGCACAATCACTAAACGGTCCCACTCATTGATATTGCTGTCCATCCAAGCACTGCCAAATATAGGGTGGCTAGCGTGCATCGCTAATAACCCCACCATCACTTTGCTAAAGCGATCATATGCTTGGCGGCCAGTGCCTTCCATTTCCCTAGGCATGCCCGAGCCATGCGTGTATTGGGCCTGTGGGTAATATTTATATAAGTTCACTGTGTAAAATGGCTGGCCATCATCGTCATTTAAAAACTGCTTAAGCTTGCTAATGTCATGTTTGCCACCGGGTGTTTTGGGCTGGCTTTGAATTTTGTTTATTAGCTGATTCACTTCAGCTGAAGAAAGGGGGGTTATTCCACCCGAATACCACACGCTAAAGGCGGCTATTAGGAGTGCCGCCAGTATCACTAACCCTGTTATCGTTTTATTGATCATGTATGTGCACTCCAAATGCACTTGCGTTTTGCAAGTGCATTTATAATGATCTTTCTACTTGTGAATCACAAGTGCTTTTTACTATAATCGCTTAATGAAACATACTTCAGAAAATTGCCGATCTAATTGCCCCATTAACTTTGTACTGGAAACATTTGGCGACAAATGGACACTGCTGGTCATTCG
>JAPYOO010000011.1:0-17289 GCA_029938135.1 Bermanella sp.
CTTTCTGAGCGTGTGGGTCTAACCGCTGCTTACAGAAGCGAGAGTATGCAGCGAGGCTACCTGTCCAATACCAAGACACTTCCATACCTTGAGGCAGCAACAGTCGCGCTTGTTCTGGACACATACCACCGTCTAACGCTGTCTCGTAAGAAGCTAGACACATTGCATAGACTGTGCGGAAACTACTATGCCAGTAGCGGTTGCCTATGACCGGCATATCCACACCACTACCCTGCTTAACACTACCTTCAGGCTTCATGCGGAATTGCTCCGGCACAAAGAACTCAGGAGTATTGCTGATATACCTACGGCTCTCTTCATTCTCCGAGAAGCCAACCTTATGCTTGAAGCACTGGGTGCGAATAGGTACAGGCGCGGTCATGCGTAGAGTAATGGAGGTGTGAGCAAAAGGTGTCCAGTGACTGTGTGCTGACAGATAACGAATCAGCTTGCGGTCTTTAGCCTCGTCAAACTCCGCAGAATCCTCAGCGAATGAGACACGAGCTGCCCGAACTACCGACGCATCGCTACCCATATGATCGATGTATTCAACCTGCATATACGGACTCCTCTTCATACATTTCAACAGCTTGTTTATAGCCGTCCCATTCATCAACACCTAGAAGAAGTAGGCACTCAAGCAGATGACTGTCATGTTGCAATGCTTCATGGTATTCCTTACCCACAGCTATAATTACTTCACTCATAAGTAGTCGTCCTCCCAATCATCCGGCGTTGGTATTTGTACGGTTTTAAAATCACACAGCTGATAACAGTTAGTACATTCGATAGTCCCTTTCAGAATATCGGAGGTGGTGCTAAGCATATTGTCACAAGTAGGACAGTGGAATTCAGGGGTTGAAGGGGTGCCATCAGCACATTCATATGACTCCGGGTATTCTTCTCCCGGTATGTAGTACCAGTACGCTTTAACTTTTAAGTTTTTACCCATTAGTTTGCTCCTTACTTAATATGCGGTTAGAAAAGAAGACCATCTTCTCTGCGTCATAAACCCCATTGTTGCCCTTCTTATGCTTACCCTGACGGGATGCGGCTGTACGCCATAGAGCTTTGAACACATTACCTTCAGCGAAGGTCATGCCTAATGCTTCGATGATGTCGTTGCACTCAGCGTCATAAGGTTCAGTTAGGGTAGTGGGTGATGTTATAGAAACGCGGTAGTAGCTAGAGCTACCACCTGTATGTTCGACACTAGAGGACTCTAAACAGGTAGGACAATGTTCAGGTGAAATACCTAACGCGGTCCCGCAGCGAGAGCAATCATAGTGTGCCATTGAGAGCCTCCGCTCGTCCGATCTTGCGTTGAGTCCACATAGCTACCTGCATGATCTCCGAGGGAGAACAGTCAGACTTCATACGGTTAGCTCTCATACTTATGACTGCAGTGTTATCTGCTGTGTAACCTTTGTCAGGATCTAAACGATCTAGTGTGGCGCTGTTATGCGTACCACCAGAGGTTCCACCAGCACACAGAGGGATGCCCAAGACAGGACATGATTCAGGAATATTTAACTCCTCAGCTGTTAGATCAAATGGAACACCCAGCCCTGAAGCCCTATACTTAGCGTTAGACCACATGGATTTCTTATGCTCTAACGAGCCGAACTTATACTTCATAGCCATCTTATAAACCTTCCTTATTGAATGCTCTTATCCACATAGCACAGGCGTCTGAGCGTACGATATCGTCCATCCCAAATTCGATAACCGGGACAGGCATCCTTTGGGATCTAACCATCCTGATAACTGTTTCTAATCCAGAAGTTACTTTGATATCACGCTGACGAACATCGCCATTGATCACTACTGTTGAGTCTTTACCGACACGGCTGAGGAACATCTTCATTTCTTCAGGTGTTGTGTTCTGAGCTTCGTCTAGAATGACAAAGGCTTTGTCGAAGGTGCGTCCCCGCATGACCTCGAAAGGTACAATCTCAATAGCCTTATGCTTCATCGCCAGCTCGTACTGTCCTGACCCTAGCCGCTTACGGATAACATCAGTGAATGGAACAACCCACGGTCCTATCTTCTCCTCCATAGTTCCCGGAAAGAATCCCAAGGACTTAGAGCCAGTGACGTTAGGTCGCGTCAAGACGATCTTATCGATCTGTCCTAGTCGATAAAGATCCGAAGCCACAGTAGAAGCGATGTACGTTTTACCTGTACCCGCCGGACCAAGGACAACTACCTGATCAGCTGTCATTAATGACGCTATGTAATCAGCCTGTGTGTCAGTCTGTGGTCTAAGCGGCGGGACCGCGTGGCGCTTCTCATCTAGGAACTTGTCCTTAATCTCACGCGTAGGCTTACCGCGTTTTGCTTTACGTTCTTTTCTCATTACCATCCCCAAGTTTCACCGGACATACCATCCGCTGAGTAATCCGTTACGCGCCCCTCAAAAAAGTTCTTGAATGAGTCGCCGCTTAAAATCCAATCGAGCCACGGAAGAGGATTCTCTTCGATGTCCCAGTTTGCTTTCAAACCTAAGTTGACTAGTCGTCTATCTGCGATAAATCTGATGTAACGCTTGACCTCGCCTTTCGTAAGGCCCTCGCAATCTCCCAGTGCAAAAGCCAGATCGATAACTTTATCCTCCAGCTCAACAGCTGTGCGGTACATCTCATATATGCTGAGCTTAAATTCATCAGTAACTACCTCTGGGTTTTCGTTTAAGAAGGTACGGAACAACTCTGTCATTCCGTCAACGTGCATTGTTTCGTCGCGGATAGACCACTCGACTATCTCGCACATACCCTTAAGCTTCCCGAACCGCTGGAAGTTTAGGAGCATGACGAACGCTGAGAAGAGGGACATCCCCTCATTGCAGACTGTTTGTGCGATAGCTAAGGCCAAGCCTTGTTTAGTCGAGACATCAAAGTTCTGCATGAACTCGACCTTCTCAGTCATCTCTTCGTACTCCATAAACGCAGAGTACTCAGACTCAGGGAGGCCAAGTGTGTCATTCAAGAACGCGTAGGCTCGCATATGAATAGTCTCGCGCTGTGCGAATGACAACATCATCATGCGGGCTTCGTTGTTTTTGATGTGAGGTAGGAAGACATCAACATAAGACCCGCCAACAATTACATCAGACTGTGTGAACAGACGTAGTATTTGCATGATGAATTCTTTTTCTGAGGGAGCTATCTTCCCCGACTTCCACTGATTAACATCCTCCATTAAGGAGGCTTCCCACTCACCCCAGTGGATCTTGTCGTGCTCAATAGCACGGTTAACAAAGTTAGGGTACTTGAACGGCTTGTATGCAGTTGATGCAGTTAACAGGCTCATTATTTATCCTTGACATGAGAGACACTCGTCATCATCAGCGTAGTCTTTCAGAGCCACACGCGTAGCTTTGATCGACACAGTGTCAGCTTTAGCGCCGGCACTTGTACGAAGATAGTAGAGTCCTTTTAATTTCTTGTTAAATGCCCGAAGATGTACTTCGTTGACATACGATTTGTCTGTCCCTGCGGGGAAGAACAGATTGACTGACTGCCCTTGGCATATGAAAGGCTGGCGAGATGCAGCATGGTCAACAACCCAGCGTTGATCTAACTCAAAGGCCGTCTTGTAGACTTCCTTATCCCAATCACTTAGCCACTCCAAATGCTGGACAGAACCTTCGCTGAGGATAATTGACTTCCACTGCGCGTCTACCCATTCACTGTCTGAGTTATGATTTCTAATCACCTTATCCAGATAAGCGTTCTTAACTAGATGTGAACCGACACGAGTTCGGTGTGTGTAGGCGTTAGATTTCCAAGGCTCAATCGATGGGGAGCATCCGGCTAGGATAGAACTGTTAGCGTTAGGCGCTATAGCTAGGAGGTGAGAGTTGCGTACACCCTCTACATCAGGACAGCTGCCTCGCTCATCAGCAAGATAGACAGTCTGTGCCTTAGCTTGTGACTTGATGTGAGCGAACATACGATGGTTAAGAGTCTCAGCCATTGGGCTTTCCCACGGAACATCCATACGCTGAAGGTAACTATGGAAACCCATTGCCCCTAGACCGATAGATCGTTCTTGTGTGGCGCTGAATACAGCACGACGTAGCTCTTTCGGAGCGTACTCAATGAAGAAGGACAGCACGTTATCTAACATCGTTACCAGATCGGCAACCATTGTCGTTTCTTTCCACTCGTCATAGTGTTCCAGATTGACAGATGATAAGCAGCACACAGCAGTGCGATCTTCAGATGTGGGTAGATGAATCTCGTTACATAGATTAGAGCCATGGATCTTCAACCCCTTGTCCAGCATTGCTGGGGGCAGGTTCCGATTGGCTTCGTCAATGAAATTTAAGTAAGGCTCACCGGTGCGAAAGCGTGTCTCCAACAAACGCTGCCATAACTCACGAGCAGGTACAGTCTCACGCACAGTCTTATCGTTAGGATCGATTAGATCCCACTGATTGCCTTGCGTCACAGCCTCCATGAAAGCGTCTGAGATATTCACCGCGTTGTGAATGTTGAATGCTTTTCGATCTGGATCACCACCTGTTGGAACACGGATGTTCACAAACTCAACGATGTCAGGATGACTGATATCCATATAGGCCGCATAGCTGCCCTTCCGCGTAGTGCCTTGACGATACGCAGTCATGTCAGCATCAACTGTCTTCAGGAAAGGAATCGGAGAAGGAGCCACATCACTAGTGCTGCGGATGTCAGACCAATGACCGCCCACTCCACCACCCTTAACAGACAACCACCGGAGTTCGGTGGAGTGGTTGATAAGACCAGTAAGAGAGTCAGGTACGTAACTAAGAAAGCATGATATAGGTAGTCCACGTAGTTTTTCTCCCAGTGCTGGTGCGTTTGATAAGATGGGTGAGGAGAACATGAACCAACCTTGGCTGGCATAATCATAGATACGCTGAGCTAGATCATAGTCACTCCGACAGAATGCTAATGCAGCACGGGCGAAAGCATCTTGAGGATCTTCCCCATCACGGCAGTAGTAATCTTTGAGTAAGATGTGTGACTGCTCGGACATTGTTTCAGTGCGGGTATAATCAACTTTGATTGTCATCTAACCACGCCTCCACAGCTGCCCGGCTAGTGAAGCTAGAAAGCCTAGCATTAGTAACAGTATCCACCAGAGTAGGAACGCTACGAATGCGATGCGTAATAGCTGCTTCCACATCTTTCGTAATATCAATGTCATCGTAGTCCACCATCATTTCGTCAAGCAGTACACTCAGCGCATAGCATGGAGCGCAACCCGGTGAAGAAAACTTTAAGATACTCATCTATTATCTCCATCACCTTTCAGTGTTCCCATTGCCTTGCGCTTAGCCAACTTGGCTACGTTACCTTCTGCGATTTCACTCATTGGTACACCAAGGTGGAACGCAAGTTCGGACACAAACCAAAGGACATCTCCTAGCTCTGCAGCTAAAGCAGACTTATCTAGTTCTTTGTCACCACGGAAATACTTCGCCGCCTTACCTGCTACTTCCCCTGCTTCGCCAGCAAGGCCTGTGACGAGATATTGCAAACCGTTTTCAGGCGGGTATATGGCAGTTGAATGTGCCACAGATTGATAGTTGTCAAACGTCATCATTGTTTTCATCTTCTTCTTTGATAATAAGGGTTGGGTTGAGCAGTAGGTCGAGTAGATAAAAACCAAACAGGGTTATACCTGCCCACGTAATCGCCTGAACTAAATCACCTAACGCGTTAAAGAGGTGTTCCATCGGGATCTCCTTCTAGATCTAACCAATCGTGGCCTGTTGGGGACCACAGTTTGATGCGGTGGTTCTCATGATCGTAGTCGTCATGTCTTAGAATTCTAGCCATACGAGTATTCAACAAGGCTTCATCGATACTCTGTTTCTTCTGCCGATACAGTTCGATCACAGCTGTCCACATCTCGGCAACAGTGCTGCAATCAGCAAGAGCAGCTTCAGCTTTCTTAGGGCCGATGCCTTTCGCTCCTGAGTAACCATCAGTCTTATCCCCCATCAGCGTCTGCACCATCCAAGCGTGGTCAGCACTGAACTGGCGAAGCAGTTGAGGACGCTTCATCTTGTACGGGTTAAACAGTTTGCAGGGGATAGTGAGAAGATCTTTATCGATTGTGATGACAACAGATCCTTTGAGCCGTGGCATAGAACCATAGATGCCCATCACATCGTCAGCTTCAAGGCCTTCGATGCGACTGACATGGTAGTTCTGTTCAAGATGCTCAATCACTTTGTTATAGACAACAGGTTTGTCCACACCCTTTCGATTGGCTTTGTACTCAGGATTGATTACCTTGCGGAAGTTACCACCATTCTTAGGGCTGAGGCACAGGATAGGCTTCTTCACCCGTGCGCCATGCATCCACTCGCTTATGAGTTTGTCTGCATTGCGACAAGCCTTACGACTATCAACTACTATTTCATCATCCCAGTTCTCTTGAGCTGAAATGGCACTGCGGAAAGCGATGATGTCGCCGTCAATTAATCCATACATTAGTGGGTATCCTTCCAGTTATTACCGATGTCATATGCACCAGCAAGTTCGCAGTTCATGTTTAGGTTTTCACCCGCTTCTTTAATTGCCTGAGCAAACAGTTTGCCAATCGCATCAGCGTGTTCAGGACGTACGGACATCTGCACCTCGTCATGGACGTTGGCACAGTAATCAAAGGTAAGTGGGAGAAGTGTCCGCGAATCTACGTGTCCGTCGCGGACACACAGTACGAAGTGAAAGTGAGCTAGAGCCTCCTTCATCACTACGGCCCCGTCAGATTGCAAAAGACTATTTAAAGAACTGTGCTCCGACGTAGAAATGATGGGTCTTCCATCGGCGCTCTTCAGATATCCTTGCTCACGGGTACGCTTTTTGCACAGCTCAGTTAGCTTATCCAAGCCTGTGATTCCCTTGGCTAGGTCATCACGAATACGCTTTCCGATTCCGGCCAGCCTACCCTTCTTCACGACACCATGTTTCTTCCAAGCAGATACATAGATCTGTCCTAAATTAGGATTACCTGAACCATATAACGTGGCGTATATCAGTGTCTTAGAGCTGTCCCTGTCAGGCATACCAGCTGCCTTCATGGTGCGACTATGAGCATCAGTGCCATCCGCTTTGTCACCGTAGATAACGGCTTTGGCATAGGCACCTTTGTCCCAGAAGAAGAGTCTGTTAGCTAATCCACGTAGCTCTAAACCCTCAGCGTCACAACCAACAAGCTTGTCGCCAGTGTTAGCAGTCCATACTTCACGCATTCGGAGATCCTTCTTATCCACCTGTGCAACGTTAGGTGAGAAGTGAGACATCCTGTGCGTACGTGCGCCTACCTGATTGACTCGTCCGTGTATACGTCCGTTCTTCTCAAGCTTCATCCAC
This sequence comes from Bermanella sp., assembly GCA_029938135.1. GTDB lineage: Bacteria > Pseudomonadota > Gammaproteobacteria > Pseudomonadales > Oceanobacteraceae > Bermanella. The sequence goes on from JAPYOO010000011.1 coordinate 7,374, forward strand.
GCGTTAGCACCCTCAGATACCTGACCGAGCTGCTTACTGATCCGCAAGTAGCGGTTGAGGATGGCTGCTTCTGGATACACAAGGTTCTTCAACGTAGCTTCGTTGATCTGAGGAATATCCGTAGGCGTGAGCTTGACAGGTTGCCAATCAGCGTGGGCCTTACTGATGCGATAGGTACACTGTGGGCGGGAGCCGGGGTTAAATGGTTGAAGAGTAACTTTGGTATACGGGATTCCCTTAGTTACACCCCGACCCTTGTTACCTACCTTAGGAACTGTGACCTGAACTTGGTTCCAAACTCGCAGCTTCCAATCCCATGTTCCCTTCTCAGGGATTATCACAGGTGGAAATGTGTCCTTCAGACCACGCTCTATTTCAAACTTCTCACCTGACAGTTCAACGTAGAGTTCGGTCAGCTTAGGCATATCTAACTTAAAGCCATGCTGCTCTTGAAGGTGTAAACAAAACGCGACCTTGTGTTCCAGCTTAACAGCGGGACGCCAATCGACTTCCTTCTGCTTGAACCAGCCCTTAAGTTCCTGCTGCACACGTTGATATACTTTCATCGTGACCAGTACATCTTGGTTGCAATAGGTTCCCATCGTAGGGTGCCACTGAGAGAAGTCCGAGAACTCCATCTTTGGGAACCCAAGGTCATCACCCCACGCGGCAAGCGCATGGGACCGTCTGTCTGGGAATAACATCTTCGATAGAACCAGTGTGTCAAACACTTGGTCAAACCTTAAGGTGTCGGGAACAATCATGTTGATAGCATGAAGGTCGTAACCTAAGCCGTTATGAAAGACAACGCGATCTGCTGTAGCTAATCGCGCATAGCCTTCAGCTAGGGAGGGGAACCCCGGCTGATCGGCATAGCACGTTATCTCGTCAGTCTTCGGGTTGCCAATTGATAAACACCAATGTCTGGTGATTGTGTCTAGAAGACCATTGGCCTCCAAATCTGCGACAAGTACTTTCATTTTGATATCCTTTAAAACGGTACGTCATCGAACTCCTCGCTACTGAAGTCTAATGGTGACGCTGTTTCTTTTGCCGGTAACAAACGTCCGGTAGTGAGGTTGAATTCGTTTAAGTCTGCCTCGCCCAAGTCCCCGAACTCACGGTTCTTTAGAAGACGGATACGAGACTGATCAGGGTTGTCGCCCTGCTGGTCACGCTCGACAGCAATGATATTGTCCGACAGTTGTTCAAGTGAGGCTGAGCCACGCATATCCTGCAGCGTGACACGACCACCCTCGTTGTAACTCTTACGCCCACCATCGGGACGCTTCAGGTGGGTAATGGCAATGAGGCCGACACCTGTCTGCTCAACCAGACCGCGTAACGCAGTCATCAATAGGTCTATATCTTTACGCTCCCCCTCACCACTGGACTTCTGACCTGACACAACGATTGAGATGTGATCCAGTATTAGGAAGTCACACTCCAAACTGGTAGCCATATACTTCAGCTTGCTAATCAGGTTTGCTGAGTCGATAGAACCAAAGTGATCGTAGAAGTATTGAGGATTAACAACTGCATCTAGAGACTTTTGATAAGCCTCTGGCGAGATGCAGTTAGGTTCCTCACGTAGCCGTCCAAGAGGTACGTTATTGTCGATGGCGATGTAGCCATGAGCAGTCTTGGTGTAGGATTCTTCAAGGAACACATTGCCAATCTTAAGGCCGTGCTCTTTGACGAGGTGGTAGCCTATCTCACGAGCGAGAGTAGACTTACCGATGCCCGAACCTGCAGTCATAAGTGTCAGCTCACGCTTGCGTAGGCCATGCAGCTTCGCGCCCAGTTTGGGATACGGAATTGAGTACCCTGGTTTTACAACCGCAAGTAAATCATCCATCCCTATGTCCGCGCCGGACACTATGCCGTCAGGTCTAAAAGGCTTGGCGTCAAACACTGCTGACATCAACTCTTTAGCACGGCCTTCTTGCACCATCTCCCCTGCATCTTTGAGGGGCAGTGAAGCGATGTATGCCTTACCCGGACTGAGTAGCGCAGCACATTCGTGAGCCGCCTCAATGCCCGGAGCATCTTGATCCATCAGGAAGATAACAGAATCATAAGCCTCGCAAAATTCGAGCTGATTTTTGATATCACCTTTAGCTGATTTTGAACCTGACTTAACAGATACCACAGCCCACGAACCGTTGGTCACGGTAGCGTATGCTAGACAATCGATCTCGCCTTCGGTAATCACGAGGCGCTTTCCACCGGCTTTCCAAAGGTGCTGTCCAAACATCAGAGCACTCTTCATATCACCCGTGCTACGGAACTGCTTACCTGCATAGCGTAATTTCTGAGCTACGATCTGACCGTTGTTGTCACGGTACGCTGCGATCTGAACAGTGTTACCCTTGTCGTCTTCGCCAATCGAATAGCCGAACTTCTTACAGATATGGTCATCGATGTTACGTTTGACGAGAGCCTTATAGACACCCGTAGGGAGTAAGTCCTGTGCTTTCTTTGGTGTACGTGTTGTCATTCCTGTTGCCTTCTTTGAGTCTTCTGGTGGAGTCTTACCGCCACAGCTGAAGCAGGTTCCCCAGCCCTCGGAGTTGACTGAGTAAGCGTTGCTGCTCGGACACAGTGGACAATCCATATGAGTGTCTATCCATTCGGACATTTGTCTATACCTTGTAGGGTTGGTCTTCGATAGCCTCAAACCAGATGTGGATACCGCAAGGCTCATCGCCTTCGCAGTAACGCTTGGACGCGAGTAACTCCACAATCTGATCATCGTCATTCCAAAACTTCTCAGCTTTGGTCATGACATCTAATGGCCCTTTGATGTAGTTATCTATATCTCCCCGTGGGTAGCGCAGCTTTCCCTGTTTAGGCTTCAGTACGACACACTCCATCCACAGTCTCAGTGGTCTGTCAGTGATCGTGAACTTAGCTTGGTTGCAGAGGGGCTGAGCATCCTTACGGAACATCTCGTAGTTCTTACCGTAGTACGCGCCGAACCGCCCGATACGGGGGCGGCTGGCTGGTACTGGCTGAACTGGTAGGAGAAAATAACTTGCAGTAGTGGGGATGTTAAATGGCTTAGAAATCTTCAGGCTCTTCGTCATCGGCAGGGCCTGTGTCAGTTGATGCTGCTGGGGTAGACGGGATGCTGGAGGCGGTAAACTCAGTAGAGTAACCATCCACACTGCCAAACTCGTCACCACCATTTGATTGAGAATCTGAACGCTGAGCTAATAGCTGTACGTTGCGTAGCTGTAATGCCACACCTTTCATACCACCAGCTGTATAAGGAATTAACACAGCTGACACGCGGATAGTGTCGCCTGAATTAACGAACACATCTTCAGGCAGTTCATTGCGTTGTGCGTCGACCATTCCCGGCTGGAACTTGGACTTGGTAGTCAGCATGAACATACCGCGTAGGTCTTCCTTGCCTTCCTTCTCGTCAGCAATGTCGTCACCGCTCTTGATCGGTGAGCGATAAACTTTAGGTAGCTTGCCCCACTCTGCAATCGCAGCTTCCTTAACGGCAGCTTCAATCTTAGCGATGCTTTCTGACACACCCGGCTCGTCAGGATTCATAAGTAAAGTTACTTTATACTTACCGTCACTGAATTCGTGACCGGAATCTGGACGAGCGATCCATGCGTACTGCGCTGTGCCTACGGGCGTTACTACCTTGATGAAATTTTTCTTAGACATACTTTTGAAATCCTTAGAGATCGTATTGGTTTTGAAGTTGATCAGGGTCGATACCCAAATCGTTGAGTTTGATACACAGGTCAACCGGTAATGGCTGACCGTTGATCAGGTGATGCATAACCTCAGAGCAGAGGTCAGCGTCATTAAGCTTGAGAAGTTCAAGCATCATTCGCCTCCGACATATAGTGTTAGCAAGAGGCCCCCCTATTGATCACCCCTTTATTGTCAAAGGTTTACTGTACTTCTGCTAACTGAAGAAGTACGGACTGTTCAATAGTTCATCTATATTGAAGTCACCTTGAACTGGTGGGTGTGGTAGCTCAACATGGGGAGCATAGCTGTGGATGTGGTCACGGAACTCTGTCAGGTAGTTACCCTTGAAGATTCTATGCGCCTCTTCCCTGATTACTTTATGCAGGACATCAACCGCATTCTCCCCACAGTCTAACTGTCCGTGGTGGACACCGTACGAGTCATGTATGAAAGCAGTGGAAGTAACCCCGTAATCGTTCTTTAGGCGTAGAGCCACGCTTTGGAGTAACCCCGCATCGAAACTGTGAATGACGTTAGGTGAGGCAGCAAGATAGTTCTTACGCTCATCAAGGCCCAGCACACTATCCTCATCCCACAAACTAAACTCCCCCATCAACGTCCTCACCTTAGTTTTACGCAGCTTGTGGTACGCCTGTGTGCACTCCACGCCTGTCGGAGTAATCCACTTCATAGGCAGCTCGTGAGCGGCTAATGCTTTGGCACAAGATTGGAAGTATTCCATAATGGTAGAGGCTGATGTAACTACATCCTTTAAGGCGGTAACTATAAGGTCACGCATATACGCGGCGTTGGTTCCTTTGCGTCCGGTCAGGTCATCGCAGAAGCCATCCTTCACTAACTGACTAGCTATTCCACGAGGCGTGACGCCATAAGGCGTGGTCATAATTGCTCGTTTTACGGTGGATCTTTTTATACTGCCCATCCAAGCTAGCGCCTCTTCACGCCCTTGTAAGGCACATTCGTTATTCAGTTTGATGACAGCTTCCATCACTTCTGTATATAAGTCATAGCGTTTCTGAAGACTGCTACAGTTGGTCTTTATTGCACCAACAGAATCCTTACCCAGCAAACTTAGCAGCTGCATTCCGTTGCATACACCGTCCATGGCGCACACTGTGCGACTCAGAAAGTGAGCCGGGTTATCTAACCGTGTTGCCAAGGCGTACTCACGAGCCGTAGCTAGGAAAACATATGGCTCATCAATGCCCTCGCTTGCCCAGAGCCGCTCACCGTCCAAAGGGTTCAACCCTGAGTCAACTATAAGATCATGATGATCGTCCACCCACTGGATGCGCTCGGCCCATGTGGCTTTGTCCTGCCCTGCTGTGTTAGCTAATGAAATCTTCAACCAGTAAAGACCTCGGTCCCCCAAAGGTTTGGCATGGTGGAACTGTAGCAGACCTTTACAGATCTGATCCCCCTGTGGATTAAGGTCTTGAGCCATAGGGTATAAACGTGTACGGAAATCAGCAAAATGCGGATAGGTGTGTCGTGAAGAAATTCGTGTGGTCATTCGTTATGTCTCTAATAAGTTGTTTCACCCCGGAGTGACCGGGCCATGTCTAGTTTTCTAATGAAGGATTCACGCTTAGATTGCATCTTTGCGTTGTCCTCGTGAATGCTTGCTATTTGTAACTTCCACTCGGTGCGCTCAGCCTGATCCATTAGTTCCCACTCTTCGTCAGTTAACTTCTCAGGTAGAGGCATATCATCCGATGATGGTAGACCACCTAGTTCCCCACCCTCCGCTCTCACAGTGAGCATCGTATCAAGGATAAAATCGTTGACTTGCCACTCGGTTGATTGGACCACGTTGATAGCATCTAAAAACTTATCGCTTAAGGCTTCGGGGAAGCTGGCGGTATGCTTATACATCCCTGATCGCATGATCTTATGCTGGATGATCTCGTAACCACCAGTAAAGCCTGTAAGTTTGCCCTCATCGTTATAGGTATGCTCCCACGGATTTGGTTGGCATCTCATCGGTACCATATAAGGCCTATTGACCTCCAGTTGGGAGTTGATATCGGTAATGGCTTGTTGCGCTTCAGAACTTAAGAAGACACGCCTCTCAGTCTTGCCTGTACGATAGACCAGACGCTCCTCAAACCAACCACCACCATGTTTAATCATTAGGTCTAACAACTTAGCCCCGATATGTACCCGCGTGTCAGTAGGCCACTCTTCGTTCTCAATGGCATCCATCTTGGATTTCCATCTGGCCCATGTCTGCCTATTAATCGTGCCGCCTACTTTTTGTATCAGCCACGCAGAAAAATCAAAGCCCCCGTTGTCGCCAGCGAGGATCTTTGATTTCTTTTTCCACTTGTTGAATTCGATTTGCTCTTTGACGGCTTGGCCTATGCGTAGGTTCAAACCTGTCGCACCGCGACCTTGATAGGATTCGCCAGACGCCTTCTCAGTTAGGATAGTTCTGGCTGTTACCAAGGCAATTTCCTCAGCGGATAACCAACCGATTAACCACCACCAATCTTTGTGTGCTCCGCGTCTGCCAGAAGTGATTTCTCGCTTGGCTTCTTCGATGGCCGCTTGAAAATAAGGGATGGCATGGAGCATCATTTCTTTGAGGATGATTTGTCCCGGCGCAACGTCGCCTAACTCGGATGATTCATGTTTAACAGTGCCATCACGTTTCTGCTTCACTGTACTAAATGTGGCACGATATCGATCTTTACCTCGATCAATTGCTGCCGCCTCCCATAAGATTTCTCTTTCCTTCTCGGTTATGCACAGAGTATTATTTGATGCACTTTCTGTCTGTCTAATGTCTGTCAACGTTTTCAACCCCTCAAATTGGCCCTAAATCGCTCTTAACTTCACTAGTATCAAGCTTCTTGTCATAGGTTTACTGTACAAGCTCTGAAAGCTAAAAGCCCGAAGGCTTTGTGTACAAAATGGGTAAAATCCACAGGTGACGCGGGGTACAGAGGAAGTGCCAGACTTATCCCCGCTCCCTGTGGATGACTCTGCGTATAATTAAATTCTCTAATTAAATCAACGCTTTATCAATCAATATTAGTAAACTGTCTGTATTCTGTCTGTACAGTAAACTTATTCATGTCTGTCTAATCAATAACTTACAGACGCTTATAACAACTTTTCAGTGTACGCATTTTCTAATGATACACCTAAACCCTCTGGTAGCTCGGCTGCTACTGCATTACGAAGTGCCGTACCTTTCGCTATGGCATCTTTGGGACGCATATGAATGTATTTCATACTCATCTCCTCGTTTTTATGCCCCAGTAGGTGCATTAATTCGCTCGGTATTATGCCCTGTTCAGTCAGCCTTGTCGCATACGAATCACGCAGCGAGTGAACAGTGAATTTTCCATACCGTTTCACGAACACAGGATCATTTAGTCCAGCCTTATTGATTCCGTTTCGCAGCGCACCCATGTAACCACTTTTGGGTTTCTCAACATCAAATGCATGGGGATATACATACTTCGATCCACGAACATCACGGTACTTGAAACGCTGCTGCATCACTTCGCGTAGACGATCAGTCATTTGCAACATATCAGTCGTGTCTGTTTTCGGACGATAGACTTTTATGCCCACCCAATTCACTGTATCAACATCTGTCCAAAGGATGTGACGACCTTCCGATGATCGGACACCTGTGTCGAGATAAGTGATTAGTAAATGAAAAGAATCAACAGCCCACAGCCTCTGGTTGCGAGGTGCGCGTTCCCACGAACATTTGTTCAGGTAGATTTTCGTCACCGGATTCATCACATCGATGAGCGTCTGCTCCTCCGCTTCACTAGCAGCGCGGGTTTTTTTCTTAACCGGGAGCGTCAAATCATCAAAGTCTAAATCGTGATTGATTTTAATGCCCCACTTCCGCTTACAAGCTTTCTGACACGCTTGAATGTAATCTACCTCTTTATTGATCGTCGCATTAGCATAGCCTTCCAGCTTACGATTAGTCATGATTACGTCAAGGTCGCGGTTTGAAAGGCTGGCCCACAGACGCTTAGAATCAAGGCTGTAAGGCATAACCTTTTCAGGCACCCTGTACAACTCATCAGCTGGGAATGTACCGCCTAGACGCTTCTGAAAAGCCTCAGACTGCGCCTTACACGAAGCAGACACTAACGTCTGCTGGTCGACGTACAGCTGAATAACATCAGCGATTGTGGCGTCGTGCGTCAGTCCTGCAATCTTGTGGGCGCGATTCTTCGACAGCATGAGCTCTGCTATGTTCATAGCCTCGCGCTTATTCGTACATCCCGTCGACTTTCGTTGACCGTTTAGGCTGAAACTCCATTTCTGTGATAGGACTTTACCTGCTTTATCGGTTCTTCGGAATAATTTAGTCATACGTGTTACTCCTACATTTAGTTGCTTAACTTCAATTGGTTAACAATGGTACATCGACAAAAGTTTGCTGTTTATTCGTTGACTTTTAAAAGCGTAGAGAGTAAATCCTCTACACTTTCAGTCTCGGAAATTAAATTCCAACCTTCAAATAAACGAACACTAGTATCGATGGTAATTGTAAACCTGCCTGACGAGAACCAAACTTCTCCCTCGTCCGTGTGACCCTCATCTACTATTACAGTCACACCTTCCATTCTTTCAAAAACTTCCTGCACTTTATTTCTCTTCATTATCTATCCACCTTGGCGCTTCCAACTGTACTTTTAGTTGTATGACTATTATTGTCATTTGCTTACTTTAGGGATTCATAATCCGTCGGTTCTGTGCGCTTTGCGTCGAACAGAACTTCAAACGTGTCAGGGTCATAAAACTTCATCAGCTCACGTACAAATTTCTTTACGTCGACGCCAAAGGCATCTGCGAAAGCTTTGTATTTGGCCGGTGGTATCTTACCGACGCCAGACTCAATCTGACTTATGAATGTGTAATATTCAAGTCCCACGGTGGCAGCGAGGTCACGTTGTGTATAACCATTACTTGTTCGTAATGTTTTCACAATTAACCCACCCTGTTTACGTGCGTTTTTGGACTTATGATCTGATGCTTTCTGGTGTAAAGCCATTTAGTACTCCTTCAACGTAGATTTATTGTTGAGTGATATTTCCTTATGTCACACTCAAGCCAACTTTAAGTCTACTTAAAGTATCCAGTGAGGGGAGTCCCCTTTTTAAAGTTCTTCTTCCCTCACTGTCTACTTTAAGTTGTCTTTTAGTTGTCTTTTCCTCTACTCTTAGCAAGAGGCCCCCCAATTGACACATGGTCATTTTGGAGCCTCATTTAGTCACCAACCCTTCAAATATAGACTTTGTAAATAATAATACTAATGATGAGCGACACCCAAAAAATGGGTATCAAATAACCATAATTATTATACATTTAGCTACCTCTACAATGCTGTTGGTTTTGTACAACCCTCTCCTGATAACCCCTGCTAAGGCAGAATCAGGATTGTACGCGAAATAACTCGGTGTTTAAACCAATTTATCAACTCTTAGAAGAGTTGCTGTATGACACTCGTTAAGAAATGCCATACGACAATGCTACTGGTTTATAGTCTTGTTAAAACAGGCCTCACAAATAGCGCGCTCCGTTTCAATACCGCCTTCAGAACCAGTGCGGAATGTATCACCACAAGGCACATCTGCGTAATCACTACGCTTGCGCGTATACGCCACACTAACTGAGACGGGCGCACCGCATCCCGTAAAGCTTGCTAACTGGTAATGCGACGCGAACGCTTTCCATCTACTATAAGAATACATTATGTCTTACCTCCCACATCATCAAATATCAGACTATTTAATGTCTCAGAAATCGGCTCAAAACATAACTCAAGCTGTGGCGTCACTAAATTAACCTGGTACTCGTTAGCGTCCGACCAAAGCGCAGCCATTGCCGCCTCGAATTGATTACGTGTGTAGGTTGCTTGCTGGTGTAAATAGATCATTCGCCTAACTCCATGAAATCTGCAGTTTCTACGATCACACTCCAGTTAATGCCTGTGTTGGCATCGTGGTTGTTCTTGACGTTGTGCAGTACGTCTAACGCCTGTTCTTCTGTTAGGTGTGGGCATACGTCAATGACATCATCAATTGACCACGAGATGGAGATGGTGCGTTCAAATACATTCATAATATTACTTCCTTTTGGTTTTCGGTTGGTTTAATCAAAGGCCCGACGTATCAGGCCTTTTGTTAACTCAACT
>JAPYOO010000011.1:17389-32521 GCA_029938135.1 Bermanella sp.
TTTTCGGTTGGTTTAATCAAAGGCCCGACGTATCAGGCCTTTTGTTAACTCAACTTTGACGAACATTTGCTGTACTAGGCGGCTAAGAAAACAGATTGAACAGCTGGGCGTACAAAGCCAGACTGATCGCCTATTGCATCGCCCTTGGCGCGTAGACCAACAATTGTTGCCGGTAGATCATCCGGGCGATAGTCTGTTAGATCCCCGTCGATTACAGTGGCAGTAATGCCGTTAATTGTGTAGTGCGTGGGTAGCGTTTGGCCTCGCTTAGTGTCGAACACTGCGGCGACGTTATGGCCTCGCGCTAGCTCACTTGCTGCCAGCGCGTCGTTATCTTCGGATAGGCTAAAAGTGAGCGAATAGTAGGCCGGTGTGGTGCGTCCCGGAATCTTTGTATAGTCGTAGATCTTAGCGTCCGGTGCTGCCGAATGGATAAGCTCGGCTACAGTCATAAATACACCGGCGTGCTTAACCTTGCTCACTTCCCATTTGATATCTGAGGTGGCATTAGGGCGAAACGCTAGCGCCATGTTTAACTTTTTGGCCTTGTTACGTGCCGCCACCACCTCTTTAACTAGTAGAGCCACAAACAAAGCGCGGTTCTCAAAGTACAGGCGCGTTTTAGCTGTTCTGGCGGCCTCTTTGCCGGCCTTATACATTGGGTTACCTGCAGTGTTTAAACACGCCTCGCGGCATCCGTTGGAGGCCATAGCGCAGGTGTTATATCCGCTCACAGTCGCTGGTGCTAAATGCAACGGGAATGTTAAGACGCCGTTTTCCTTGGCGTTCTTTGCTACCTTTGGGTTAGACAGTGGATCTGCGAATAAAGAACCTTTTACATTGTATTCACGAGCCAAGCGCATCAAAGCGGCTTTAGTCATGTGGTCGTAATGGTCGAATTGTGAGAGTTCTGTTTTCATTAACATGATGATCATCCTTTTAGTTTGCTGCGGTTGGTTTAACGGATAGCCCGGTTAACAGGCCATCGAGTAAAACAACTTTTAAGCCCCTAGTGTGATTGAGTAGATTGTGATTAATGACGCTGCAAAGAGCGCCGTAATAGTTGAGTATTTAATTAGAGTTAACATATTTTTGTTATCCTTTGTTTAACGTGGTTTTACTGTTATTAAGCTTGCGCGACCATATGCCCCGCACTATTAACAATGACGCGCTTAGCATCGTGAATTGCCAGACCGCTTGTCTTGTTAAAGAATGAGGCACCTTTATACGGGTTATAAGATACCTGCGTATCTAGATCACATATTGTGTCGTCTATTGATTGCGTGTCGGTTTGAACTTCTAGCGTCCGGCCTTTGTAAGGTGTAAAGCCTTCCATACTTGTAACCGCTCCCACAATGAATGCGTGAACATACTTTTTACATTCCTTAATGACGCGAGCATGGCCTGCTTTGTTAACTGTAAACTTGACGCGGTTTTGATTGCCATGTGGTATCAGGTTCACAATATCGGCGTGACCTACTACTAAACCACTTGCCGTGTCTAATAGGCTAATCTTGCCGCTCGTTAAGTTGCGGTACGCTTTAACGTGGGTTGCTGTTTCTATTAAGGCTAGTTGGTACATATTAGTATTCCCTTATTTGTGCCTAATTCGGCTTGTTTGCGTTGTTGTTGGGTTGAGTTTAACGTATAGCAAACCTTTGTCAAGCGATGTGATACGAAAAAACAGTGGTGCGCAAACGTTTGAGCATTCCGAAACAAGCCGAAACGCCCACGCCGCGCAGCCCCTAGCCCATCTAATAGGCCCGAATATGAGGCGAAATTAAATGCACATAATCTATAGGGGACTCTGCTAGTAACGATAAGCCCTAGCTATATCAGGCGATGCGCCTACCTTATGCCTAGACTGTCTGTCTAATGTCTGTCAGCCATCGATTAGACGCCCAAATGCCAAGGGTTTGACCCCACCCCGCCCACCTTCGATCTGAGCCATCGTTGTGTCCGAGCCGTGGGGGTAGAGGGGGGGGAGGCTTTGTGCGCGCGGGGGTATATATGACCCCATGAATCTTCCGAATAAATCGAAACGCCCCTCCCTCCCCACACCTCGTCACACCCCGTCTAACACCCCGTCAAACTCACCTAGACATCGCGTTGGGTTACAACTGAACGACTGCCATCGGCCCTCCTACGGCCTCTGATAGACACCACATTGCTACCTAGTTCCCTACCTGCGAAACCACCCTGCGCCATCTCCATGAAGTCCTCTATTTCTTGTTCCCATCTACTATCTAGGACACCCTGTCTCGCTTCATCTACGGATTGACCCATTGACTTCTGCCAGTAAGCTACTGCCCCGGCTAAAGCGTCCACCCTATCGTCATGCTTTAAGCATCCACGGTCACGAGTGATGTGAGTAAGTTGGTACATTAAGGAGTACACATGGTCTGTCGATTTGACATCTGAACGTATGAGAGCTTCATCCATCACTAAACGGTGCTGCGTCATGACAGGCTCTAAGGTATCAATGATACGACCTTCCTTATGACCCTTGGCCCATTCAGATTCCTGTATCGTACACCCACCGGGCCACACCTTCTGAAGGATAGGACCGAATGAAGTAACCCATAGTCCCTGTCCGTAGTTAGGTTCTACCTCTACCACGTTAACTGAGAAACGTTTAGCATCTACAGCTATCTGCTGCATGGCCTCTGCTGGATCACCCTTAAGGCCACCCACATGGAGGACGTACATGATGCCGTTCAGTGTCGCTACGATAGCCCATGCTGTTTCATCCTTACCCCTACCTGCAGGGTCAACGAATAGCACTGTACCGTCATAGGATTCCCAATCAGTATCAGTGAAGAGAGGACGAAGGAAGTGATCACCAGAGAACCCTAGGTTACTAATGTCTCTGATCTGATTCTTCTTATCGCTATCCCTGCCCCACTGCACCTGTAGAGGAGCCTTGACGGGGTTAGTTGAGAATACAACCAAGTCGAACTGACGTAACGGATAACGCTCAGCGTCTGACAGACTCGTATCGAGCATGTACTGAAGGGCGTATGTAGCTCTACCCTTGGATTCGATAGACACCATCTCGTCATGCCCGAAGCGGGTGTCAGTTACGCCACCATACTCAAGCAGACCTTGGTCATGCTTATGGATCAGGTAAGGCGCTAGTATGTTTACATCTTCACCTGTCTCCTCATCACGGAGAACATAGTTCTTCAGCTTGTCTACTGATGGGTAACGTACAGGTATGGTGAATGTCCTGAACTGCATGGCCTTAACGAGTACGTTATAGATAGACTCTTCGGTCTGTGGTGTACCCAGTAGGATGATGTCACCCTTACCATGCTCTGTCTTGGTGATAGGAACGAAGTCAGACTGTACGACCCTAACGATCCTTTGTCGGGCTTCTTCTGTGAGGGAGTTCTTCTCTACCTCAATGTCGTCTGCGATAAGTAACGTCGCACGACTACCTGTAATCTGGGAGGTTATACCCCTAGCAGCTACGGAATAGCTCTGGGACAGTGAACTACCCGACACATCAAACTGATCCGCTTGGTCACGACGCGCAGCTCCTTTCTCACGAGCGCCTTCTATAAGCCACTGAAGGATAGGCATCGATGAGATAATACCTTTAGTCTGTGATACGAATTCCTTAGCCTTGGAACCTGCGGCAGACACAACGAGGATCTTCTCGTCACGGGGGTTACGCATGAGCCGCCATATAGCGAAGGCTGATGTGATATAAGATTTACCTGCGCCACGGAAGCATCGAACAATGTCTTCACGAGGGTTTTCAAACAGGGAAGTTAGTCGATGACTGTCCAACTCTTTAGCTTCAGCTGTGTCATAACCATACTGTAGTCGATGAGCTATCTCGTATTGAGCTTCCGTAGGTTGGGGAAGACCGAGATGATGCCATACGATGGCTAGGAAGTTACGGAAGTCCTCAAATGCAGGCCACAGTTCTTCAGGGAAGGGTGTCTGCCAGTGAGGTTTGTTGTCAATCATGTAGGGGTTGAGCATAGGCTTACCTTAATGAAGGGGCATAAAGCCCCCTCGATTATTTAGTTGCCTGAATAGGCATTACGTTGGTGTACTTCTTAAGTGTTTCGGACAAGTTATTGTCAGTCTGAACCACTGTTTCTTCAGGTGGGAACTGCTTGAGGAAATTCACAGCAGCGTTAAGTGTGCTTGCGGGTGCAGGGATTTGTTCACCAGACCTAGGGTCTAGCTCACCGTTCTCTACACGATCACAAAGCGACTTAAGTAACGAACCTTTAAGGTCCGAACTAGTTTTCTTCATCGTGTTAGTCCTTTAGTTTTCTCATAGCTTCTTAGGCCACCAAGACCTAGTAATGCCATAACGAGTGTTGTGAGTTCCGCTGCTTCAATAGCAGGTAATTCTGCGGGGAGTACATAGTAAGCGTTGATGAGGCCAGCAAAAGGAAGGATAAGGAACTGATAGCCTAAGCCAACAGCACATACCCAACCGATTGCTGGACGCCAACCAGCCACGAACACAGACTTATGTTTAGCTTCTTCTATGTTAGCCATTGCCTGCAAAACGTGGGGTTTCTGAAGTACCTCTTGGACTTTGAGATTAGCGACTGCTTTCTCTTCGTCCGAGGTGAATAGATCATCTAAGCCTTCCATGACTCCCTCTGCAATACCTGCAAAGGGGTTTAAGTTCATGTTAGCTTCCTAACCATCTAGATAAAAATGAAGTACCAACTCCCCCTAAGCCCATGGACAACAGCATAGCTCCTGCTAAGAAACCTTTGCCTTTGACCAGTTGCTTTTCGAGTTCGTTGATACGCTTGGATAGTGTGACCGTTGTTGCATTAAGTGATTCGACTTGGTTGCCTAGAGTCTCTACGAGAGTCACTAAGCGTCCTGCATCGTAGTCAGTCATGGTAGACATTTAGCTAGCCCTCTGTAATGGCTTCTCTAGCCTCTTGACGTTTGATTAAGACTTCCTGTGGAACTGCTACACCTGTCTCAAACTTACGTATTAAGTACCAATCAGTTTCAGCAAGGTAGCTAAGAGCTTCCCTGTTTATATCATTTTGGTCTGAGGCCACAGGGGCGCGAGGTTCATGCACAAACACGCCATCGATGTGTTTGTAATCATCAATAGCTTCAGGGACTTCTTCTACTTCAAAGAAGCCTTCTGGATATTCTCCATTAGCCATGAATAGAGTCTCAGAGATGTAGTTATCTTCATCTAATTTTATAAACATTATGCTAAGTCTCCTTGTGTGTTATTACCCATAGAACCACCAAATCAAACCGCCATTGTACTGAGGGACGTAGTTTCTAATACTGACGTTACCTGTAGAGGTAGCCATCACTATAATGTTGCTAGTAGTTGTATGGACTACAGTGCTATTGTTTGTTGAATTTATATTGCACCATCTGGATGTGTTCTTTAGCTTCGCTACCAGAATACCGTAACCACCAGTGCCAGATAGGCTGACCGTGTCGTAATAACCTAGTAACGTCGTGCCGCTAGCTTTTAGAGTCATCCCGGCAGGAGGAGCAGCAGGTAGGTTAGAAGGTGAATAGTAATAGCTCCCGTGCTGTCCATCGAGTAAGTCAGCATCCACCCCTGCTGGAGTGGCAGTGTCTAATATTGTGCCGTCACTGAATTGCAACGGCGAGTTGATTTGAATAGAGGCTCCAGCCTGTACAGACTCAAGCTCATCTGTCTTTACTTTAGAAACCATTAGTTACCTCCTTCGGGTACGCTAATTTAATAGATGCAATGGCATCAGGCCATGTGCTTGTACCATTGACTAAATCGTCATAGCGTAGCTCATCTTGGTTGAGTTGGTCATACTTGGCTTTGCGTGAACGTGCGTAGGCTTGTGAGTCGTAGACTGCTTGTAGGCGGGTGACTTCTGCTGTTAGCTCTGCTGCTGTAGGTTCTGTTTGCTCAGTGTCTAGCCATTCTAGTTCATCACCACGGAGTAACCACTGTGCGTTAGGTTTTAGAGATGTTAGTGCATCTGCTGTATGTATCATTGGGCTATCTCCGTGATTGTTATGGAGCCACAGAACCACCTACAGAGGTGTAAAGTGGAGTGCTGCGCGCTCATTTGTAGGATATATGTGTTAGACCCCGCCTGCGCAGCAGTATCCTCTAGTACAGCATTAAGTGTGTACCCGTGATATTGAAACGCCCCTGCACTCATAGAGTTACCGTAAGCGTTGTTTGTATCTACAGCCCAAAAAGCATCTGCCTCGTTATATATCGTCCTGTCATTAAGATAATTGCCTGTTGTGGTATTCATTAGGAATAAGGCACTATTATCGTCCGTACTTGAGTAACTTGAATTACTATAGCCAGCGGATATATTAATTATTACTTTGCTAGTATCTCGTTCTTTAACGAAGGTATTAGATTGAGCCAAGAGTTTGGCTGAACCCGCAGGCGCAGTTACTTGAAGCATACTGTAACGGACAACCTGCAACACCTTACCCGCAGACACACCCGTTAACTGCGAGCCGTCACCCACAAAAGCATCAGCAGTTATAACATTACCTGTAATTGTACTAGACATTAGTCACCTCCTTTGGATACGCTAATTTAATAGCATTGACAGCATCTACCCATGTCGTTGTGCCATTAACAGCATCATCGAATTGCATCTCGAATTGGTTGAGTTGGTCGTAGGCTGCTTTACGTTCTCTAGCATACTCTAGCTGAGTAAATGCCTCCCAGAGTGAAACCGCCTTAGCGTCAACCTCAGCCTGAGTAGGTACTATCCCTTGGTAATCTAAAGGGTAAATAACGTGTTCTGTACTGAATACAGCGTTGTCACAGTTATCTGTCATAGGTGAATAACACCACTCAGAGTTTCCAGTGAGGATAGCTAGTGCTTCGATTTTAATTCCTAACGTATCTCTCATATCACACCGCCACTTCTTGAACTGTTAACGTACTGACACTAGATATGTCATTAGCAGAGTGGTTCCAACTTTGTCGTCTGTTAACGTACCTAGTACCGTTTTCTGCTTGTAAATACATACGAAGTCCTATTGTGCCTGTGACATTAGGTTCCCATACAAAAGTAGCAGTCTGCTTCAAAGGCATACCGCTCTCATGCCTGTGAGCCAAATCGCCCCAAGAACCTCGGTTATGGTCTTGCTGACCACTACTAGTTCCTCTGAACTCATCCATTGAATGCCACGCTCCACTATAGTAAGCCTGTAAATGGCCTGATACGTTATCTGTTGCACCTACAACGATACTAGCACTGATGAGAAACTTACTATTGATGCCTACTTGGGAGAAGGTATTTGATAGTACATAGATACCGCCTGTCCCGAAGGAGCGGTGTACGTTGTCATACCAATGATGTGTTTTCAGCAAAGCTCCAGCAGATATCCCACTCAACGCTGAACCGTCACCAATGAAACTATTAGCTTCTACGATGCCATCTACATCTACTTTGCCGCTAGCAGGGTCTAACACTAAGTCGAACCCTGCTGGTGTTGAGATTTCTTTTATCTGTAATTCACTCATATAATTGTCCATGCTCCATACACTGTTATGGTATAACCAGCACCCACAGAAACGGGGCCAACTGTCATACCATTAGTCCCTGATGGGATAGTGATGTTTTCATTAATTGATGTGGTGTTTGTGCGGATGATAGAGTTTGCACCTAGGCTAGGGGTGTCGCCAGACGGGCCTTGAGGACCCGTAGAGCCTTGAGGTCCTGTGTTGCCTACTGGCCCTTGTGAACCTCCCGCACCAGTATTACCAGTTAAACCTGTAGGACCTGAAGGACCTTGTGGTCCAGTACCACCTGTCGGACCTGTATCACCTTGAGGACCAGTAGGGCCTTGGCTACCTGTACTACCTTGACTGCCTGTTAAACCAGTATCGCCTTGTGGACCTGTTGGACCCGTAGGTCCTTGAGCACCATCATTACCATCAGCACCTGAGACACCTTGTGGGCCTGTGTTGCCAGTGTCGCCTTGAGGACCTTGTGGGCCTGTGCTGCCAGTAGGACCTGTAGGACCAGTGTTGCCTACGGGACCTTGGGGACCTGTCGAACCTGTATCACCGTCTGCGCCTGTGGAACCTGTGGAACCTGTCGGACCAGTGTTGCCTACAGGACCTTGAGGTCCAGTGTTACCTGTGTCGCCATCAGCACCTGTAGCTCCTGTTGCGCCTATCGGACCAGTGTTGCCTGTAGCGCCCTGTGGACCTGTATCACCGTCAGCACCTTGAGGACCTACCGCACCTGTTGTGCCTGTTGTACCTTGAGGGCCAGTGTTACCCATTACGCCTGTTGTGCCTGTGTCGCCTTTCTCAGCGATGAGTTGCCACACGGTAGGTTGTGCCGATGGTACTGTACCAGCAGCCGAGTTTTGAATAGCAGCGTAAGTGCTGCCGTTGTACTTAACAGCGTCGAAAGTTTCATACGCTGTCGAAGAAGACCAGTTACCTTTGAGGGCAAAGCGTATCTTGCCTATATTTAAAGTGGGCATTAGATTGTTATCTCCAGTTCACCGTTAGAATTTATATTGAAGTCTTGGTCGTTTGCGCTTCCGTAGTAATCTACAGCCAATACACCTGTAACTGGGTCCATATGAAAACGTCCAAAGGCTAGACCTAAAGAAGTGGGGCCTTGAGGACCTTCACTACCTACAGAACCTTGAGGACCTAAAGGACCTTGGTCACCATCAGGTCCTTTATTACCGAGGTCACCTTGAATACCTTGAGGGCCGAGTGGGCCTACAGGACCTGTAAATCCGATAGGGCCTTGAGGTCCAGTGGGGCCAAGCGGACCATCGTTACCCACAGGACCTTGTGAGCCTGTGTCGCCTGTACTGCCTTTGACACCTGTAGAACCTGTCGGACCTACTGGTCCAGCATCACCTTCGGGACCTTGGGAACCAGTGTCACCTGTTGGGCCTTGAGTACCTGTAGAGCCTGTCGGCCCCATGGGACCAGCATCACCTTCAGGGCCTTGTGAGCCTGTTGAACCTGTGAATCCAATAGGGCCTTGGTCGCCCATGACACCTTGGATACCTGTAGGACCTACGGGACCTGTCTCGCCTGTGACACCCTGAATGCCTGTAACACCTTGGTCACCTGTGGGTCCTGTATTGCCAAGTTCGCCTTGAGGACCTATCGGACCTTCGGGGCCTATAACACCTTGAGGACCATCAGGACCTTGGGGGCCAGTTGAACCAGCAGGGCCTGTACCACCAACGGGGCCTTGAGGACCTTCGGATAGGCTGAATGTAAGCTCACCTGTGTTGACATCGTAGTTAACAGAACCTGTGGAACCGTAGGGTAGAGAGGTTAGATGAGTTGTTAAGCCATAGAGTTCGTCACGAATCTGCGTAACGTCACTTGTTTTAATGATTACTTCTGTGTGCTTGGTTACTATATCCGTGTGTCGTGTTTCAGAATCCGCACGAACACTGTCAGCGTACTGCTTGGATACAGCATCTGTATCGGAAATAGGATCAGCAAGATCGGAAAGAACCCTACCTTTAACAGAGAAAGCTCCAGAAGATACATCTTCATAGATACCTAACTGAGACTGATCGACAGCTTCTTGAGAGAGTTTATGGATCTGCTCGAAAGCTGTATCAAGATCCTCTTCCGTTAACTGTCCGGGCAAAACGAAGTCTACTAACCGTTGCTCTGGAGAAGTCTCTCGGAAAATATAAATACGGTCAGCGGGTGCTACCGTTAAGAGTTGAATTTGAGTGTCAGATGCCCAGCTAAAAGAGTCAACCAGCTCACCATTAACCTTTACTTTGACATGAGATTTATCAAGGTAATCGAAAGGTACAGTGAATTGTGATTGAGATGTTTCAGCGAGATACGACACATAAGAGTAAGCCATAAGGACTCCTATGAAATGATAAAAGAAACCCCTCGACTGAGGGGCTTAAGGGTTTTACTGATCGAAGGTTAAATCAGCTATCTTGTAGAGAGCTTGGTAGGGTGCGAGTTTCATAAGCTTGTCAGCACCATCATCACGCTCTGGATCAACTAAGGCGTTAATGCCTGACGACACATCCATCGCTAGGCCCATACTCGGACCAGCCACCTGACCTACAACGTTGACTGCTTGGAAGCGAGAACTACCAGAACCTAAGCCGGTAGTCTTCTCAAAGGCTGAAACATAAGGAGATATCCACGCAAGCATACCGGATCGATCCATAATATCGCGTGTCCACTCACTCGCTGAACGTTCTTTGATTTCGCCTGATCGAAGCATATCCTTCGACATAACAACCAAACCACCGAGTGCTAATGCCATAGCTATTGAAGCGACAGCCTCCGCATCTTTATAGTGATGCATACGCTGTGCAGCAGGTGCGAGCATCTTATTCATGATAACGAAACCGTAGGTTTGAAACTGCATGAGTAGCTTAGCTACGTGACCATCCATCAATAAAGGTGTATCACCTATACCGGGAGTCATGATGCCACGGTCACCCGCTTGTCGCATGGACCCTACGAATGAATTGTACGCGTCACGCCCTTCAGCATACTTAGCGTATTCAACATCCATTGCAGCTTTCAAAACATCTAGATCATCACCCTCGATTTCACCAGCCTTTAAAAGCTTCTTACCGTCCTCGAAAGCTTGACGAGCTTCACGATAGGCTGGCTCATTACGAGTCTGCCAGTGCTGTGCATCAAAGCTCTTAACACCACCGTCTGATGATGTACCAAACTCATTAGCCATCTTCTTAAACAACCGTAGTTGATCAGGTCCAATACCTATCGTAGCTAACTTAGCCCGTTCTAGGTCGGATAAGATACTAGGGTTATTAACGATATCAACAAGCTTATCTTGCTGGAACATCATCGTCATAGCTTTCTGCTTCATGTTCCAAGCACTAAGGCCAGACATGACGTTTACCTTCTCGTTCAGGCCAGCTGTTAGACGATCAATGTTAGAGGTGATCCTTTGCTTAGCGGAGCCTGTCGCTCCAATGCCTAAACCGTCATTGAAGTTATCAGAACCTGCAAGCTTAAGATGTCGAGCCTGATGTAGTAGACGTTCAGATGAAGTTGCTATCTTATGGATTACATCGTCTGGCATACCCTTCATGATTTTAGACGAGGCTTTAAAGTACTTACCTGCGTAAACACCAAAGCCGTTGGTTAAGATCATGTTAGCCGCATCAGTAAAGGAAGTGATGATGAATTCAGGACCAAAGCGTGTGAAGTTATATTCCCTCGCCTTACCCGTAGCCCAGAATAAAGCACTATCTGGATCATCAGGCATACCAGCCCGTCCATATAGACGTTCAAGTAGACCATCAATATCAGCCAACACCTTCCTCTTCTCATTCTTTAAGTGAGATGATTTCTTGTTACGGCTACGCTGATAGTCAATCTCGTCGTCATACTTACGTGCTATCTCTTCCTTAACGTCGCTTAGATCCAGCTTGACGTTTTTACCGAAGACTTGACGTAACGCTAACCGAGCGGAAACTTCATCCCACTGCTTGTCGAGAACCTTATGGATGTCCTTATTCAGTATCCCTAAGTCATGGGCTTCACGCGTCTGTTCTGGGGTGAGGTGAATCTTACGACTCTTACTCCGACCACCTTCAAACATAGACTCGTGTAGCACACCTTGAGGAGACTTCTGACTGTGCTGAAGGTTACCCACTAGCTCGTCTACTGTTTCCACCATGTTCTTAGCATTACCAGCTCGGCGCTGAATCCTGGCACTTTTCTTAGTACCTCTAGCAGCCTTCATCCACGCGTGTTTCATCTCTTTATAGGCTTGGCGAGTTTCTTTGTTCAAGCTACGAGTATGCTTAATTGCAGCCTCAGTATTCCCAACCGCTTCCTCTAACTCAGCAACACGCTTCTGCTTGGCTTTGATCTTATTCTCAGCCGCACGTAGTTTACGTCTAGCTTCTAAAGACTTCTCCTTATACTTAGCCATCTCTGGTGTGTTCACCTTAACTGAACGCCACGCTTCATCGATTGCTACAGTGTGGGAGATTTCAGCTTGTACTAACTCTTCCTGTGCCTGTTTGATTGCTTGAGGGTCTTGTTCAAGAGGGCCTTTAACTTTTAGCAGCTTACGAAGCTTCTGGTTAGCAGCTGTTACCGCACGAGCTGTCGGCCCTGCTTCAACGTAGGCAATCTGCTGAGCGTACTCTTTATGCATCTTACCTTTAAGCTCAGCCTGTGCCTCAGCCATTTCAGCTTTAGCCTTGCCTCGTGTTGCCTTAGTTAGCTCAATGAACTCATGAGATTTCCTGACAACCTCTTTAGCAGCCTTGACGGAGAGATTCTTAATCTTAGTCGTGTTCTGTCTTATGACAGCAGCCGCTTCGACCATAGCTTTACGGGCGGTCTTCTCGGCTTCTAACGCCTGAAGAGCAGCTTGTTCAACTTCCTGAAGAGCCTTCTCATAGGTATCACCTGCCCAATCCTCTAGGATCTCGCGTTTAACACCTACACCCTCAGCTTTCGTAATTAGCTTCTCTTCGTCACCTACTTTAATTGAGACATCTTCAACACCTAACTTAGCGTATTGATCCATCGTCAAACCAAAGTCTTCAATGAATTCTTCTACAGGTTCGTTTTGAAGAACCTTCAGAAAGAAATCACGAGCGCGATAAGTATCTTCACCAATAGCTTTACTGTTCCACAGCTGTGCCATTTTGTAGTCGTCACCCATGCGCTGAGCTTCTGTGATTAAACCGTGTTCAACCATCAGATCTTCTAAGTGCCGGTTAGCTACACCGATCTCGTTAGACATCTGCTTTGCTGCATCATCGATGAGCTTTGCATTATCAGGCCCCCATTTAGCTTCCAGCTTAGCGAGGTAATCACCATCAGCGTAATCGTGCAGAGTACGCACAACGTAATCGTTGAAATCTTGGGTTTCCAATAAGCCCATCTCAAACGTTTCTTGTTGACCCGTGGCGCTTTGCACCCACTTACCACCACGAGTTACATCTGATTTAAGCTGTTGGGCTACAGGCCCTGTGCCAGACATAGCGATGTTTAAGTCACGAACAATGTTCTCAGATCGTAATAGCAATGCGTCATACTCGGTCTTAAAAGCATTCTTAACCGACTCAGCATTCTCAACGACCCTACCGTCGGCATGACCTTTAGTAAGCCTACCGCCTGTGTCCATTAGGCGTTGAGTTACATCACGCGCTGTATCGATAGACCATGCAAAGGAACGTCCAACAGGTGTAGTCTGATCAATCCAGCTAGTAAGCTTCTCTACTGCTTTACCTACGACACCTCGGTTGCCTGACATAACGGACTCGGATGTGTCCGCTACCCTAGCAGAACCTACTGAATCAGTATGAGGCTGAGCCTCGTCAGTTGCTTTTGTAGTTGGATTGCCAAGTTCATCAACCTCTTCAGTTACATGTTTAGATGTAGAAGCCTTGCCTGATCGCACAGTTGGTGTAAGCCCTTTATAACCACCGACTGCAGACATAAGGACTGAGGCCGCAGCTACATTGAATAGCGACTCGTCCATCGTCCTGAATTCCTGCAGTTGATGCATAACGACTTCCTGCCCACCAGCTACAGCCGACGACTTCCAGCCATAATCTAATGCGGTCTTAAGGGATTGCCCCTTTTTAACTTGCCCAAGTACAGGGACAAGACTCCAGACATCCAGTAGTGATAGCCCCATACCTAACATATTGCCGGTAAATGTACCGTTCTCCATGTTATCGCGGTTCTTCAGTTCCCTACGAAAACGCTCTACACGCTTATCGAAGTGACCTTGGTTAGCCGTATCATCGAACTTCCCTTGTCGAATAAACAGATCCATATCTTGCAAGGATTCTTTATTCTCATCATAGTAACGGTACGAGTTGAACTTAAGGTCGGTGTCGCCCCGGCCCCACTCCATTGAACTCGTTATACCTGCACCTATGAGAGTTTCAGCCTCGTAGAAGGACTTAGCTGTTTCAAGGGTAGTAGGCTGCTCGCCGCCCATCGGAATGACGTTGCTACGAGGGCGAGGAACTGTTGTGTTTAAATCGACAGATTGGACACGCCGAAGCGCGTCCTCTGTCATCGTTGATGAACTTGAGTCCATATATCACCTTTATTTTTTAGAGGCTATGAGAGGCTTAACTGGTTCCTTATCGCCTAACGATATGCCGTACTTCTCAGGCAACACCTGTGCCATATAAGACAAGTAGGAAGGAATAGTCTGCGCTCGCTCAGCCCCTACGAATGTAAGAGCTTCTTCATAACGACGGTTGTATAAGCCAAGACTCCTTGAGCCGTTGGACTTAAACAGTATTTCGTTTACTGCTTCGTCCAGCTCTCCAGATTTAAGTTGGCTAACTAAGTTTTTACCAATCAACTTTGGCGAGTTGTACGCCATTGATACGAGAGCTAATCGTTGCTGGTTGTTAAGCTCTACACCCTTTAGTCGGTTATCAATTATCTGCTCTGCCTCACCTACAGCCGCGTCAAATAACTTACGGCCTTGAGCCTCAGTAATATCAACATTGCCGTCGTAAACAGATTGATAGTAATCATCCCCAACTTTAAGTGTCTCTTTGAATAGATCCTTATGCCCGACAGAATCGAGATTGAATCCAAAACCAACAGTGCGGTAACCTTTACCGCCATTAGCTTTCTTAACACCATCCCAGTAAGCTCCTGCTCGCCAAGCTTCGCTCTCACCGATCATTTCAAACCGGCGTTCTTGATATGTAGGATCTGAATCAGCACCCATAAAATCTTTTACCTTTGTGTATGCGTCTTGAAGTAACCAACTAAAGTCCTCAGTGAGTGAAGGTTGTGCCGACAGAGCATCTGTTGTTACACCCGTGGTAGGACTAATTTGACCGCTTCTGCGTAAACCAGCCATGACACCCTGAGACACCAGAGTTTGATGATCCGCATCACTTTGAGATTGCAAGTTAGCAAAGGGTAATCGCTCTCTGGTAATGGTTTGATCGTCCTGCCATTTGTGATCCTTGTTAGGCCGCTCATCGAAGCCCTGTAATTCAACAGGTCGTTCTATAGGTGGGTTAACATGACCGCCCTGTCTTAGCTGTTCCATAACCTCATCAGTGTGGAACATTTCAGGAACCTGATCGTCACGTAATGTGGGATAGACTAGAATCTTATAGTCGAGAGCCAGAACCTGACCCGACTTAATG
>JAPYOO010000011.1:32621-43292 GCA_029938135.1 Bermanella sp.
TGTGGGATAGACTAGAATCTTATAGTCGAGAGCCAGAACCTGACCCGACTTAATGTCCTCTTCGGTAGCTCCTGCTGGGTACTGTGGTACAAACTCCATGCCTTTATATAGGCTACCGCGAACAGCTGCGATGGACTCCTTGTCTATCGTCCAATCACCAGTAAGAGTAAGTTTCATACCTGCATTAGCTTGCACAGGTTTATTCTCACCGTATTCACCCTTGCCCATTATCCAACCACCGGTTAAGTCGAAGGTGTCTAGTCCTACTACAACATTTACGGGCCTACCGTACTCATCCTTCTGCGTCAAAACCGCCTTACCTGAACCATCATTTAGTTGTTGAAAACCTAAATCGGCACCGCCAAACCAAGCCATTTCTGACAGAGCTTGTAGACCCTCTTGTAAGTGCTGAAGGGGGCTAATGGTTTCTTGAGGGTTAAGGGGGTTAGCCATCGTGCCTATGAAAGGCGTACGCGTCTGTACATCACCCTCTTCAGTTAGGGAAGATAGGTAATCTATTTCTGTAGCAGCTTGGCCTATAATTATTTGACCCTGATTATCACCCATTTGATTAACACTGAGGGTTGGCTCTAACTTGGCCCAAGCTGTAGCGACGAAATCATCTATATCCTCGCCTGTTCCTAGAAACTCAGCACTGATACTTGCGACTCTCAATTGCTCCATAAATGCTTTCTGTACAGGACTCCCAACGGCAAAGTAGATACTATCTGCGTCAACACCTTGAGCTGCCGCCACCTTCTTACGCCACTCGTTATTAAACAACCAACCGTCAGCAGTTATCTTTGTGAAAGCTTCCGCATCATTAGAAGCCTCAAAGCTGGTAAGGATACTTGCCGAGTGACGGGCTATAATCTCTGGATCACTTAGAGCGTTCCGATGGTCTTCATTTTTGATGTTTTGATCTAACTCAAGACTATTTATTCCACCTTCGCTTAGGCGTGTATAAGCATCGTGAGCTATAGCCTGTTCGCTCATAATAAGTGAGGGCATAGATGGGTTAATAGCTTCTAGCTTCTCAAGTAACTGGTAACCCCTAAGCCTAGTTGTAGTATCACGGGACAACATCATCGAACTGATAGAAGTCTTAACTTTCTTAGAGACATACCCCATCGCCTTAAACTGGTTAGCGATCTTTGTCGCTGCAGCCGTTGAGACAGAAGCGTAGTCATCAGCTAAGACGTTGGTAAAGTCAGTAGCGGGATCAGCAATCAATCGTGTGATCTGCTCCATGTTATAATCAGTGGCCTTCAAGTTAGTTGCGTTACCACCACCTACAGCTCGCCACTGAGCGGTGCTACGTTCTTGTATAGCAACAGCCTTAGCTTGCTCTGACCACACTTGACCTAGCATGGAGTGATTGCCGCCATCACCAAACTGATCACCAAACTGCTGTACCCGTGTGAATAGACTTGTTAGTTCATCCGTAGAAGAGGCAGAGTCAATCTCACTTACGAGAGCTTGAGCCGCATCGTTTGACTCTTGCGTTTGCTGTGCGGTGTACGCTGCCCACCCTTGCGAGGCTAACTTAGCGGCTGCCATAGGGAACCGACCAGCAAACGTATCGAAGTCATCCTTCGTCTTGATGACTTTATCATCGTGAAGAAACTTAGAAAATTTACGCCAGCTAGTCCCGCCCCCTGCTATCGCTATGTCAGCCATATAACCAATCAAAGATGATGATATCTCTGAAGAGCTTTTACTCGGCTGTAATGCTTGGAGCATATCAAAGTGCTGAGCAAAGGCTGCTGTTGTATTAGGGTTGGGGTGTGCTCCTAAATTCGATATGACATCTTGCACACCTTCTACTCTTATACGCTCAGCTCGCTGCTCTGCTGCCACAGTTAGATGAGGCATAACTCGGTTATTATAAGCATTCAGTTTACGCTGCTCTAAGAGCGGGTCGCCTGAATCCTCATTATTGACCGCATAATGTTCCTCAAATTTAGTAGCCATGCTTGAACCATCCGACACATCATGCTGGTCAACCACAGCACTCAAAGACGATGTGTACAAGGCATTCGATGTAGTATTGATGATATTAAGATGCGTAACTTCTTTTAGAGTGTCACGCTTCTTCCGTTCCACACTAGCTACGCGTAGTTCTTCCGCACGTTCTACCTGTGTTAGGTCTGAGTCGATCTGCTCAACAGCACCAAAGAAGCCACTAATAGATGCTCCAAGATTACCAATAGCGTTAGCCTTAGCTAAGCCACCGCTCATAATGGCTTGGCTGTTTTCAAGCGGAAGTGCGTGTTCCTGTAGTTGGACTTTAGCCGTAGGACCTACGCGGGTCTGAAGTTGGCTATGGTTACGCCCAGAGCGACTCGCATGAGCGCCAGAGCCACCGTTGGATAAATCAGGCATCTAAGCCTCCTTATGATGTTTATTTGTCTGAGTTGTAACCAGCAAGCTGATTGGTATGTTGGTTTTTGTTAGCTGTAGCTTTGCCATAACTAGACATACCACCTGTGATAGCCCCGATGGCACTCGCATTAGCGTTAGCCACAGCAGCTGCACCTTGGTTATAAGCCAACGTTGTTTGATTCAGATAACCCATCTCACCCTGCCTCTTTTTAGATTGAAGCTGTTCGATCTGGTTACCCCGACTAGTATTGATACGGGAAATATCCATACCCGTCGTATACTCAGAGTCGATTACAAGTCCTGACGCTGAAGCTGAAGAAACACCCTGCTCTCCCATAAGTACAGTAAGTGCGCCAAGCTCTCTATTAGCCTGACGAACACGGTCATGTACTTCTGAGTCGTAGATGTCATGAGATTCCCGTTGTAGCCGGGTGTTCTCTGAATATACGAGATCAAGGTTTTTAGCTTCAGCCTCATAGGCGCGTTCAGTAGACTCACGAGCGACCTGCGCCTGTTGCGCGGCGGCAGCTAGGCCACCTATCGCAGAGGCTATAATTGCTGTGATGCACATATATTATTCCTGCCTAGTTATCTCATTAAAGAATCCTTTCCACTTTGCGCTTGTGATTGTGCAAGGTAGGTAGGAGTAGTTTGTGATTTGGATTTTCGCAGTACTACCTTTTGAACGGACCGGCGTATCAAACACGCCTGAACTTAAGTCGGGAGTGGTTTGTACATAGCCTCCTAACACAGACCCATTGAAGGTATATGTTTTCGGGTCACGCATATGCGGTGTTACTACAACCTGTAAGAACGCGGAGTCTTTGTAATCAAAGTAGATGCGCTTAAGTTGTAAACGCCCGGTGGTAACAGTAATGTCGTCATCACCTTCGCGCAGGTACTGCTTAGAGAGTTCAACTACCATGTTGTAGGGAATACCCACGTAGATAGGTGTCTGCGAATAGTCACCAGATACAGTGAATTCGTTACCTGTTGATGACAGTACAGATAAAATACACCCCTGCCTATTTAGTGGGGCCATATCCGTATCAACTACAGCTACAAACGACCCTAGCTCATACTGGCTAGTATAAGTAGTTAGGTCAGATAAACTGTCATAGACACCGCCGTCTAAGTGCTGCATAGAATCTAATCGAACAGGAAGCTTGAAGTGCGCAGGACACTCGTCAATGTTTAACGACATCTTCTCAATCATCACGGTGCCATCCCTCGTAAGTACTACGAAGAGTTCCCCTTTCAGGACTGTTAAGCTGTGAACTATGGCGTCAACACCAAAGGTCCATTTGCCCCATGCTGATTGTGCCTTCTCTTCTCCTGACCAAAAGGTTCGGTACACATATACGGATGAACGATCTGAACCACTAAGTGTAAAGATTGTGCCTGTAACTGTGTCCCCTACTAACTGTGTGATAGGGGCTGGAACATAGCCTGACGCATGGATTAAAACGTCATTAGCTGTGTGACCCACCGAGGTATCGCTATAGTAGTACTCAAATAGTGAAGCACTGTTGCCACTACTAGATGCGAAGTAAAGCTCGTCCCTGAATCCTATAGGACGACATAAAGGCTCAGAAGCATACTGAGTAGATATGTCTATAGTTGTAGCAGCTGGAGTTAAAGCAGCATCTGCGGACAATTCAAACTGAGCAGTATCTGCTGAACAGAATAGAGCCTTACGGAATGGAACCACGAAGCGTATTAAGTTAACTTGCGAGCTGGAAGCTGTACGTCCAAAAGCGTCAGAGTCGATGACTTGAGCCACCGTCTTAGGCCAGAAGTTTGTATAGTCACTTGCTTGCGAGAAGTAAACTGTCTCGTCGGCTACGATGCCTAAGCGATTACGAAAGAAAGTAATATCAGAGATCTTATGCCCTACAAAGTCTGGCGTAGGAATTAAGTCAGTCGGTAACGTGGGTGTCTTAGGTTGAGCGTTTTCCAATCGATCTTCAGCAAAGACCGTTAGACCTACCAGATCGCCAGCTTGTGCTCCTTCAAAGACCATACCGTTTACATCTGGTGAGTTTAAGTCTTCATCGTCATCAGAGAGTTCGCCTACAGACGAGGCATACACGTATATGTTAAATGTCTTAGTGTTTGAAGTACCATCCGTACATAAGGCTTCAGCCGTTATGGGGTAAGACGTTTCAGTAGTGGCGTTGACTAAGGTAGGATCAGCTACCGTAACTAGTCCAGTTGTCTCGTCAATAGCAAAGCGACCTCCTGCATCATCCGTTAGGGTGTATGTGATGTTAGGAGATGAATAATAATCAGGCTCGATTACAGGACGCTCTGTGTACGTTGTGGATGCTCGGAACGTAAACGTTCCGTCTGCTTCGCGTACTAATACATGAGGCATTGTGGCAGCATCAAATACACCAGCATCGGACATAGCTACTGTTAACTGTTTGTTCGATATGAAAGTGTGATCTGCAATCGTCGTGAATGCTAAGTCCTGAGAAGGTGTGTATGTACTTAGGTAAGCCGTGCCATCAGGAAATGCAACTGCAATCTGTGACCCAGTAGTGTTGTACACAAGCAGTGTTGAGTTGTTTACCATGATGAGGTATTTTTCATTAGCGTCACGCTCGTAACCGTAGAGCGCGGTGTCCTCACTAGGCATACTAGTTGAAGCTAAATGTTGAGTACCCGGCCTCTTCGAGAACCCACCTGAAACCACAGAGAACATGGCATTCTCCGCTTCTTCTACCTGACCCGGTAAGCGTACAGTATTAGGTTGACGACTTACGCCTTGGTACATAGTACGGAGAGTCTGTTCGACCAGTTTACCCATGATTATCTCCCAGCAAGTGGATGGTTACGGCCTATAATGTAACGACAGTAGGCGCTATCGGTTAAGGCATTAGAGTCTTCAGCTTCAGCTTCGGCATCCATCAAGGCAGCATAAGCTTCCTGCTCGGCGCGTAGAGCAAACTGATCTGCCGCTACAGAACCTAGCTCAGATTCTTGGAATCGTCGGGAAGCTTTAGCGGTGATATACAATTGAAGTTCGGGAGTTAAATCCCCGATATCCCGTTCCCAGATAATGTCAACGACAAGGGCGCGGTCAAAGAAGAAGGTGTGGTCAAGTATGTTGTATAGATGTGGTTGGTTTAGATATTTACGGACGGTGACATGAAGTCCTTTGTCGCTATCTACGGTATCAATGCGTAAGACATCAGGCGATAAAGGTATCGTCTTCTCAGTTGTGACGGGCATTGTATAAGAGCGTTCATGATTACATAGCCAACCTTTGGCTTGTACTTCAAGGGACACTCGGTTCAGAATTCGTTCAGCTGCCTCTGCATCGGGCAACCCAGAACTCAAGGAGGATACTGGATCTTCGCCAATAGATTCTAAGATCTGATTGACGGCGTCGAGTTTCGTTAACATAAGAACCTCATATAAGAAAAAAAGCCCCACCCGAAGGTGAGGCTTATGGCTCTAATTAAAAGAACCTGGGGGGAATACTACGCAGTCAATTCGATAGCGCATTCAGGGCGTAGAGTGCCGTGACCAGTAAGCATCTTGGCAACCAAGAAGTCTTCTAGGCGACGAGTGTCACGCTCAGATTCAAAGCCGATATCCATCAACTTAACGGTTGCAACAGCATCCGCAGTCCAGATAACACCTTGAGTGTTGGAGTAGTCTGCACGGTACTTTGCGTACACACCGTTGTCAGAAGTTTCATCTGCATTAGGCATATTCAAAGACTTAACAATCTGAACACCATCGATGGTCAAAGAGTCAGCACGGCCTTCAACACCACCAGCACCACTGTGACGTAGATCGGCATCAAGTACTAAGTACTGACCGTTTGCGTCTTTAGCGAACTTGATCTTGTTGAATGTTTCAGCAGATACAGACATATAACGCGTCTGCTCTTCAGGAACAGATAAGTTGAAGAACTTAAGGTTAGCTAGACGAATCGCATCGATCCACTCAGCGCCAGTAGACGAAGCGCCTAGACCAACGATAGTGTCACCACCGGGGAACGGACCGTCGCCAGTAGTACGAGCAGCTTTGATGATCTGACGGAATACGTTCTTGTCAAATACACGAGCCAAAGCGCGACCCATCTGAGCAGAATACTCAGAACGTACGTCGAAGTGTGACAACATAGAATCGATGTCAGCAATTGCAGTGTGAGATACTAAGATGTCATCGATGGTGATGGCGATTTCGCCTGTCTCGATGTCAGTACCCATAAGCTCCTGACCCGGAGTATGGTATTCAGCAGATGCTTTCCAAGTCTTAGGGAAACGGAAAGAACGCTGACCACCGCCAACAGTTTTAACGTTGTGCTTGTCTAGAGTGACAGTAGCCATATCGAAGGCAGTAAGAACTTCACCACCAAATACGTCTAAGAATAAGCCGCGATTGTCGGCAGGAGAAGTTTGACCAGCACCAAAACGAGATGGAGCTGAAGTAATACTAGAAATAGTCATGATAATACCCTGTAAGGAATAGATTTTTAATGTCAGTCCCAAGATGGGACGGTATAGATAGATGTAGAAAGGTTTTAAGGGTGTAGCTAATACAAAGATTGTCTGTCGTAACAGGTCAGTGTATGAGTACTTCTCACGAGCGCACGGAATTAACCCACATCACTTAGCCTAGCAATGTCAGGGGCGTTGGGTGTGCTACCGTATCGGGGGTATCGCTGGCTTGGCGCTACCTTAGAATAGATGCCTCCCGAAGGAGGCGGTGTGACCTAACTATGATCTAGGTCGTATGTGGATACAGACATCTTGTCGATGACAGTCTGTCGGAAGGTAGGATTAGTACGATACTCAGGGTTCGTCATATCCTTCTTCATCTCTGCGCGTGAACGGTAACCCGTAGATGAGTTACCCACCTCATTACCTAACATTAAGTTAGGCTCAGTAGTTTGCCCCATTCGGGACTTAATAGCGTCAGCTGCCATCTTCCAGTTTGCTCCATTTAACGTATCGTTGTACGCTGCTTTCTCTTCAGCATTAAGGTTGTTCTCAGCCCATGCACTAATCTTGGTCCACTCTTCCTCACCGCCCACATAATCGAGGGCTGATTTGGACTCAGCGTCCATGCGGAACTTTAAGTTCTCGACATAAGAGTCAATAAGATTTGCATCGACACCCTGTGCAATAAGAGCATTCTTTGCCTCATCGCTTAGGTTACCGTCCTGCTGGATTTGCTGTACTAATGAATCAACATCTAGACCCGCCTTACCCACGACATCCTTTGCGGCTTCATCAGAAGCTTCGCTAGGTTCGTCATTAGTGGTTAGGGGTTCTTCAGTATTATCAACCGGAGGCTTGTCACCTTGACCCATGCGATACTCAAGTTCTGTCGCGTGTGCTTGCCAGTTGTATTCACCTGTTTCAGCATTATAGAATTTGTCCTGTCCGTTCTCCGGTTTAGGAGCCGTAGGAGCTGAGTCTATATTCTCACTTGATGGGGTCCCATGCCCCGCCTTGAACTGATCAGCTTTCTGCTGGTTGTATTCGTCCGAGCCGGGTTCGGGTTGGTTAGTTTGTTCAGTCATTAATTATCCTGTATGTCGTAGGGACTGTTACATCCCTTGTTGTTCGACCATTTGTTGAGCCATAGCCTGACCACCAGCTTGCGCTGCTGAACCTAAGCCTTGTTCCATTTGGCGAGTCTGACGCTTCTGCGCTACCTCGTCTTCTGAGTTCACAGCATCCTCAAGCGACAGGCCATTAAAGGCTTTGCCTAAGAGCTTCTCCCAACGAACATAGTCGAGGATTTCAGGAGGTAGACCCTGTAAGAATTGAAGAGCTGAGCCTACGCGCTGAACGTCCTGCTCACGACCTAGAGATTCTAAGCCTGTGAGTACAGTAGGTTCGACGACGCCTTCAGGCCACGGAGGTAACTTACCCTGCTTCTGCATCTGTGAGATGAGGCGATTCAGGCGAGCTGACTGCATCTCTCGTGATAGCATTGAGAACGCGCCACCAAGGGAGCCTTCTAATTCTTCTGCCATCATCTTTAGTTCGTAAGCAGTTACACGCTCACCTTCACGCTGAACGCTAGAGTTCATTAAGAACGCAGAGGCAATCTCTTGCTTCTTCTCTGACAGTTCAGCCTTAGCGACTTGTAATCCCGGAGCATTCTGATACGCAAGCATACCAATATCTTCAGGGTTACCTACCACGTACTCACCATTGTCGGCTTTAGATATACGTCGTCGGAGGTTCAAACCACCAGCAGCATTAGGACGTATCATCATGATGTGTCGGGATGCTAAGGCAGCACCGTCGAGCATAGATTTAGATAGACCATCAACAGCCTGTAGGTCACCTAGATGCTCTTCACACTTACCACGACCATAGTCTTCACCGATGACGGAGGTCCAACGCAAGGCGTTAAATGGACAAACATCATAGACACCTACCGATTCGGGAACCTTACTACCAGCAACTTCCTGATGAACTTCGTACCCTTTGTTCGTCTTCTTACACGATGTGAAAATTGGCACACGTTGCGTTGGGGCATCTTCAGCCTTCAACATTGAGCGAACAGAGTCAGGAAGATTAGATGGTGAAAAATATTCCTCGATGATGATCTCAGTTACGTCACCTGTCATGTCGCGTACAACAACATATTGATCCAAACGGAATACGCGTAGTCTATTATCAGGCAGCACCTGTTCTAACGCGTTGCCGGTTGTAATCAGATATTGAAGAGTAAGGTGAGTAGGCTGACGCCACTGTTTACGTTCAATCTCATTACTAATGGTCTTCTCAGATAGAGCTAAGCCACGCTCAGTCTCCTGATCTGTTTCCATCTGCCCTTCCTGCATTAGGATTTCAGACGGAATCTGTAGACGGAATGAACTCATGCCCGGAGGGTACATAGCGATCATCAAGCGGGACGCTAAGCTTACGACAGCACGAGCACCTAGTCCCTGATAAGGGGCAGGTAGTACAGTGTGAGAGTTGTGACCTTGTGGTGGTAATAGGGCTGGAATAGTGATTGCAGAACACTCACGCGCCCGTGTAAGGAAAGGCTCACGACGGCTCTTAAGCGACTCGTAGCGAGCTTGAGTTGTATCAGTCATAACTACCTCAGAGACTTAAGCCGGAACCATTCTTGCCTTTACCACCGAGAGCGTTACTCAGTTGAATGCGGAATGACTTGCGGTTCTTTTGTTTAGCTAGATGCTGAGAACCTTCACTCGCTGCTGTTTCAGCTTCGCGTTGTTCTTTAGTTTTATAGGCATGGGGTTTTTGAAGAACAGCTTTAGGCGGCTCTTTCGGTTTAGGGGGAGCAGCTGGGGAACCGAAGCACATTATTCAGACCCCTCTTTCTTCATTGGCTTAGCTTTTGGAGCTTTAGCTTTAGCTTTCGCAGCCTTAGCTGCCTGTTCAACTTGTGTACGATTGTGTTTAATGTTTCCCATTGGGATTGATCCTCGTGTATTGGTGACCGGAGTGATTAAAACCAGCGGCTTCAAACAGCCTACCTGTCTCGTTTAAGAATAGCCCTGTGGTGATACCTAAGTTAATACGTGTAGCTCCAATAGCCTCAGCCCACTTCTGATAGCGTTTGATCAAACGGAAGGCCGTCATACTTCCCCGCTGTTCTGGTCGAACATAGAGAAATAGGTCGCATGTAGTTATAGATGGCCCAAAGTATTCTTCAGTAGCCACTGCCCCAATCATACCCACGAATTTGCCATCCGCATCGGTGGCTGCCATCAGTAGAGCTTGCGATGGGGAGAATATGGCGGCGTCAGCTAGGGCTACTAACTTCACTGCATCTAAAGGTAGGTCTCTATAAACAGGACTCTCGTAGTGCATATCCGCAGCCATTTCGAGCATGGGTTCATAATCGTCCCTAGTGCATCGGACTATTCGGCTCTTCATCAGCTTCCTCCTGCCACACTAGTAGCTCGTCTATGAGTTCACGCATACCAGCATATCGATGAGCTGAGAGTTCAGACTCGTTGTAGGCCACACAGCGTGGAGGGTAATGTTCATGAAGTAGTACTAATAGTTCACGGGAAGATAGTGGGAATTCTGGAAGATCTAACTCTTCGTTTTCGGTAGTCATTTTGATACCTCTGGCATGAGCGCCGACAATTGACATTAAAAAGGCACCATCGAAGGGGGAATCTCCGATAGTGCTTATACTAGGGGGCTACAAGAGCTTTCCAACTTTCAGGGAACAAAGGTTCGATGATGTCGGAAACTTCTTGGGCTAACTCTTGGATTTCTTTCTGAGCGTGTGGGTCTAACCGCTGCTTACAGAAGCGAGAGTATG
>JAPYOO010000521.1 GCA_029938135.1 Bermanella sp.
CTTTGCCACAGCTCCCTATACAAAACACGAACTCGATGATTTATTCAATTATTTCGATTTTGAGTAAAGCGCTGCAATAGCGCCGTACCTTTTCCTCGGCACACTCCATCACACATGTAACTATTCCCCTGTAAAGCCCGTAATGAAGGGCCAAAACGCATTTCTGCTAGGCTTAATATTTTGACCTAACCTGTAATGTGTACACCTGCCAACTAACCCCTTTGTGGTAGATTTTCGCCCATTACGATCCTGTAATGTCTGCTTAAATTACTTCAATACCAAGATTTAACACATTGAGCACTCTGTCCATACTGTGGAATACGCAATAACAGGGCGCGTGACTCAATGAAATCGTTAGCAGAGGCATGAGCATGAATCAGAACCGGAGTTCTTCTTACTACACCGCCACAGTGAACCAAGACAGTGATTACCCAGAACTTGAGGGGGATCATCGCGTCGATGTGGCCATTGTGGGTGGCGGCTTTACCGGTATCAATACCGCCCTAGAACTCGCTGAGCGCGGTCTTAAAGTGGCGGTGATTGAAGCTGAAAAAGTGGCTTGGGGCGCCACTGGGCGCAATGGCGGTCAAGTGACCGGCAGCTTGTCAGGTGATGATGCAATGACCAAGCAAATGGCTAAAAAGCTGGGCAAAGGTGTGGATGATTTCATTTGGAATTTACGCTGGCGCGGACACGAAATAATCAAAAGCCGTGTTGAAAAATACAAGATTGATTGTGACTTAAAGTTTGGCCACCTGCACGCTGCCTACAAACCCAGTCACATGAAAGAGCTACACGCAAGTTTTAACGAAGCCGTTAAACGCGGCATGGGGGACGAGGTAGAGATGATCAGTCGTGAGCAAATGCCCGACTACCTAGAAACCGATGTTTACCATGGCGCGCTGTATAACAAAAAGAACATGCACTTACACTCGCTGAACCTTTGCTTAGGCGAAGCACGTGCAGCCGAGTCGTTGGGCACCATAATTTTTGAAAACTCTCCCGTTATTGACATTGTCCATGGGGCCACACCCAAGGTCATTACCGCAAAGGGTACCGTTACTGCGAATACCGTTATGCTGGCCGGTAATGCTTACCATAGGCTTGAACGTTTAAAAATGAGCGGTAAAATATTCCCAGCAGCAGGCGGCATCGTTACCACTGAAATTCTAGGAGACGAAGTGGCCGATATTTTAAACCCTAAAGACTTAGCGGTTTATGATTGTCGCTTTGTATTGGATTACTACCGTATGACCGCCGACAAACGTTTGTTGTTTGGTGGCGGTGCTAACTACTCGGGTCGTCCAACCCGTGACATTGCCGCTGAAATGCGTCCTGCTTTAGAGAAAACCTTCCCGCGTTTAAAAGGCGTGAAGATTGATTTTCAGTGGAGCGGCATGATGGGCGTAGTGATTAATCGCATCCCACAATTGGGCAAGCTTAGTGACAACGTATTTTATGCACAAGGGTATTCAGGTCACGGGATTGCCACTACCCACATTGTGAGTGAAATTATGGCCAAGGCCATTACCGGTCATTTAGAAGACTTTGATACCTTTGCAGGCTGTAGTCATATACGCATTCCAGGCAGTGAATGGATTGGTAATCAATTTTTGGCCATTGGCATGTGGTATTACTTATTGATGGAAAAATTGCGTTAA
>JAPYOO010000522.1 GCA_029938135.1 Bermanella sp.
TTGAATTACTGCGAAAGGTACTATTGCAGCTTAAAAGGTGCAAGATTAACGACACGCAGGATGCGTTAAATCAATGAATAATCCCCTTGCTGCTGACGCACTAGTCCACTTAATTCAAAATCCATAAGCAATACATTTAATTGCGATACAGGAAGCTGAGTGCGGCGCACCAATTCATCTAAATTAGCTCCGTCATAGTCTAGCGCTTTAATGAGGGTTTGTTCAGTAGGACTCATATCAACGTTGGCAAACCTATTTTTGGGTTTAACCGCCGCGAGACTCTCTTGCGCATCATGTTGCCAACGTAATTCTTGGGCGATGTGCTCAACCGACTCCACGAGCGTTGCCCCTTGCCTAATAAGGTGGTGACAGCCGCTTTTTTGTGGATTATTAATGGGCCCAGGAATGGCAAACACTTCGCGGTTTTGCTCTAGGGCTTGGCGCGCGGTAATTAATGAGCCACTTTTAAGCGTGGCCTCAATCACCAACGTGCCCATACTTAGGCCACTGACAATACGATTACGTCGCGGGAAATGCCCCGGATTTGCGGCACTGTCTAAAGCAAACTCACTGATTAACGCCCCACGCTCACAAATTTCATCGCTTAACGCTTGGTTTTGCCGCGGATACACTTTGTTTAAACCACTGCCTAAAACGGCCAATGTAACCCCGCCTGCTTGCAGTGCGCCTTGATGAGCACTGGCGTCAATGCCGTTTGCCAATCCGCTAGTGATCGTTAACCCCATGTGGGTGAGCTGTTCAGCAAACTCATATGCCTGCACAATACCGGCTTGAGTGGGGTGGCGACTGCCTACGATGGCCAGCTGCTCATATTGCAAAACGTCAATTTCGCCTTTCACCATCAACAACGCCGGTGCGCTGGCAATTTGCCTAAGCCGGTCAGGATAGACATCATCTAGCTGAGTTAATAAGTAGTGTTTATCTTTTTGCGCCCACTCAAGTGTATTTTCAACTTCTTTGCTGGGTTTGTTGGGAGGATATAACTGTAAATGAGTGATGCTTTTTTTAGAGATGCCCAATACACGTAATTGTGCTTCATCTAGTTCGTACACTTGAGATGCTGGACATTTTTCTTCACTGATAGCCTGCATGGTTTTTGGGCCAATGCCGGGTACCAAAGCTAGATTTAACCAAGCATTGGCTGAGGGATCGTTGAAGATACTGGTATTCATAAGCAGCCTAGTAAGGAGGTACTATGCCTTTTATCCTGAATATATATACGCTCTTTGCCATCCTAGGTAATTGCGTCCTGCATTACCCTAATACCTCACATCCATGTGAGTATTGGCACCGCGTTATACGACCGCCATGGATGGCGGAAATGCCGTTTTTGCATGGAGCAAAAAACGGCCGTTCATCCTGAACATAAGGGCCTTAACTAACTCTAGTTAAGGCCCTTATGGCTGCCATACGAACAATGGCTGATACTGTTGTTTATACTTTGTTTATAAGTATGTGTGCCTATGGGTTTCTAACCGCGTCTCCTACACTTAGTGGCACCTTAGAGCGTAAAACTAAACCGTAACTTACTTTTTCAAATACTCTAAATAACATCAACAAACCTCCACGCTCTGCTGGCAGCTTCACCTTTGAACGTGTCACCCTGTCTATAATTACACTGCCTTCTTTATAGATA
>JAPYOO010000523.1 GCA_029938135.1 Bermanella sp.
TTTTATTTATTTGTACCCATAATCGTTGTCGCAGCATTTTGTCTGAGGCCATCGTGAATCACGTATCTAATGGCCGTATTACGGCTGCCAGTGCAGGCAGCCAGCCGGTGGGTGAAGTGCATCCATTATCGGTTAAATACTTAGCACAGGCAGGCATAGCCACAAAAAACCTTAAGAGCCAAAGCTGGGATGAACTAGAATCCTTTAACGCCGATGTAGTAGTCACAGTGTGTGACAGTGCTGCGCAAGAAGCGTGTCCAGTGTGGTTCGGTAAGGCCATAAAATTACATTGGGGATTAGAAGATCCTTCAAAAGTGCAGGGCACTGAACAAGACGTTAAAGCTGAATTTTTAGTGTGCATGGAAAAAATTGAACAACGTGTAAATGCCATGCTGGCATTAGATTTGGAAAACTTAAAAGGCGTGGACTTAAAAGCCGCGTTAATTAACTTGGGCGCACAAGATTAGTTCCTCGTCTTTTACTGTAAATAATTTAACTCAACTGTAGGAGGCCAGTTTTCTGGCCTAAGTGAATCATGGGAATTTTTGAACGTTACTTATCCGTCTGGGTAGGTTTAGGCATAATCGCCGGAGTAGTATTGGGTTATGCAATGCCGGATGTTTTTGCGTTAATTGCTACTTGGGAATATGCCCATGTGAATATCTTAATTGCCGTTTTAATTTGGTTAATGGTATACCCTATGATGGTGAAGGTGGACTTTAGCTCCATTAAAGATGTGGGTAAAAAACCGAAAGGTTTATTGTTAACCATTATTATTAACTGGTTAATTAAACCTTTTACGATGGCCGCACTAGGCTGGTTATTCTTTAAAGTATTTTTTGCATCCTGGGTAGATCCACAAACCGCCAATGAATACATTGCCGGTATGATATTGCTGGGTGTAGCCCCGTGTACGGCTATGGTATTTGTATGGAGCCAGATGACAAAAGGCGATGCTAATTACACGTTGGTTCAGGTAAGTGTAAATGACATTATTATGGTATTTGCGTTTGCACCAATTACCGCCCTTTTGCTGGGCATGAGTGATATTCATGTGCCATGGGAAACCTTATTAATGTCGGTAGTGTTGTATGTGTTATTGCCATTGGTTGCCGGAATTATTACCCGTAAAATACTGGACAAAAAAGACGATCACCAAAAGCTGAACACCTTTTTAGCTAAGGTTAATCCGCTTTCTATGCTGGGTTTAATTGCGACCGTAGTATTGTTGTTTGGTTTTCAAGCACAAACCATTATAGATAAACCGCAGGCTATTTTCTTAATTGCTATTCCGCTTATTATTCAAACCTACGGTATCTTTTTTATCGCTTATGGTTTGGCCAAATACTTAAGGCTTTCGCATAATATTGCGGGACCGGCCAGCATGATTGGCACCAGTAACTTTTTTGAGTTAGCGGTGGCGGTGGCCATTAGTATGTTTGGATTGCATTCAGGTGCGGCGTTGGCCACGGTGGTGGGTGTATTGGTAGAAGTGCCGGTGATGTTGAGTTTGGTGGCATTTGTGAATCGCACTGAACATTGGTTTAAAGATTAAGTGTTGAATTAATTGTATTTAAATTAATAACGTTGCGAATAAATTATCATCTCACAACGTTATTAAATTTGGATGTGAACCGCTATTTATTCTGCGG
>JAPYOO010000524.1 GCA_029938135.1 Bermanella sp.
AGGGTAACTTTTCTGCTTTCATTACTTTTGTTAGTAACAGAGTAAGACATGATGGTTGCTGGATAACTTGAACGTTCTGTGTCAAGCGGAATGAAAGGCGTCATAGCCTCTAGTTTTACTTCTAATTGGCTTTTATCATCTTTATAGGTTACTTCAGCAATGGGTTGCTGACCTTTAAAGGTAATATCGTCAAAGCCATTATGATCTAAAGTTAAGCGTTTTTCTTTACCCTGTTCGTCTTCGAACTTAATAGCGAACCCTTGTTCAAAATGCCATGGGCTAGTTTGTGCTGGGGGACTAATATAATTAGCACCGTTACGCTCTTTTATTTCGCTGCTACCATGCTCATTAACAAGCGTAGGGTGTTTGTAAACTTGCGGTACGACACCTTCATGGTTTTCATTAAAAATATCCCAAACCCAAAGTTTTCCGTCGCCGCCAATGTAAACAGTACCTGTGCCTATTCCGCCAATGGGCATGCCGATATATTGCTGTTGCTGCCAACCTTTGTAGGTGGTGGCTTCTCCTCTTGCATTAAGAGATTTAACCCAGTTTTTATCTAATTTTTTATCAATAGGAATAGGGCCGTCTGAGTTACCTGCGGCTGAACCCGCAGCTTGATTTGAAAAAGGACCTGCCATGACCGGCATAGAAAAAGGCATAGTTAACGCACCAGCACCAATCCCCTTTAGTAACTGGCGTCTATTCACGGTTGGTGAACAACTCGCACTGGTACTACAGCACGATGACTTTTCTTTATTATTTTTTTCGATGTTACTCATTATTTTCCCTATATTTTTTATACTGACATAGTTAATCTATCGCCAGCAGATAACACTACGGGTTGTTTAAAAGTTAACGTGATATCTTTGCCATTCTTTTTGCTCATGGCTTTACCATGGCTTGTTTCTATTGTTGAGCTTATTTTATGACGTTTATTTAAACGCAGTGTCAGAGTAGATAATCTTAATTGGCCATATTTCAGTGCAATAGAAACGTCTGTCTCTTTATTGTCAGCCACATTTACGGCATAGCTTCCCCATCCCTCGGCACAGGTAAATGGTGCTTTAAACTCATCTTTGTTAGTCAAACGAGGTTTAAAACCAATATGTTGTTTAGGGCCGTCATATTCAAATCCGCATGCGGCTAAAAATACCCCATAAGAAGACATTGCTCTTGCATAATGGTCTGAGCACTCTATTTCATTATATGGATTACGTTTACTGCCGTGATATCTGTCATGAACAGAACGGGTTATTGCTAGCCCTTTTGTTAATAAGCCAGGCTCTTCATCACTTTCCCAAATCATATGGCCCGCGGCTTGATATTCAAAACCCGTCATACATTCATTAAAGTAACCATATTGCCAATGTTGCTCCCAGTCTTCATCACGACCACCTTCGGGCCAAGTACATAACACTAAGCCAGCTTCACCTGCTAGGGCATAAGGACGACCTTTAGCTGTTATGGTTTTGATGGAATCCCTTAGTACGCCCATGTCTGGGCAAAAGTTGTAGTCCCAAAGACTTGATAGTGCTTGGCGTATAATCGTGCCGTTATAAAGTCGACCTAAGCCAAGCTGGCTTGCCCACCACTGTCCCAATACTTGGTCAATGTAACAGCCTTCACCTATGGCGATAGCATCGGCAT
>JAPYOO010000136.1 GCA_029938135.1 Bermanella sp.
GTCACATCTAATAACGATAAGTCTATATGCTGTCCCAAGCCTGACTTTTCACGCTCGGCCATCGCCGTAAGAATGCCTACGGTTGCGTATAAACCTGTCATCACGTCCGTTAACGCCACCCCTACTTTTTGTGGGCCACTTTGCGCATCCCCAGTAACACTCATTAACCCTCCCATGGCTTGCACTAAAAAATCATAACCTGGGCGATCTTTATAGGGGCCAGTTTGACCAAAACCAGTAATTGAGCAGTAAATTAATTTAGGGTTTATTTTAGATAACGACTCATAATCTAAACCGTATTTTTTGGCGCCGCCTACTTTAAAATTTTCCAATACTACGTCGCACTTTTCAGCTAAGGCACGTATTTGTTGCTGGCCCTTTTCTGACGTAATATCGATACACACAGACTGTTTGCCTCGGTTGGCCGCCATAAAATAAGCCGACTCGGCGGTTTCATTACCATTTTCATCTTTCATGAAAGGAGGCCCCCAACTGCGAGTATCGTCCCCCACTTTGGGCCGCTCTATTTTTATAACTTGCGCACCAAAATCTGCAAGGGTTTGACTGGCCCACGGCCCCGCTAAAATACGCGATAAATCCAACACTTTTAAATGACTT
Organism: Bermanella sp.; assembly: GCA_029938135.1. GTDB lineage: Bacteria > Pseudomonadota > Gammaproteobacteria > Pseudomonadales > Oceanobacteraceae > Bermanella. The sequence goes on from JAPYOO010000136.1 coordinate 619, forward strand.
AACGCGGCTTGCATAAAGCACTACCTCTTAAAAATTTACGATAAGACCGATTCAAACAACTCTGTCAGTCTCTAACCATTGCTTCAATTTATAAACTAAAAAGCAGCTATATCCGTTTGTGTACGTCCCAATATCAGGCCGTGAATATCATGGGTACCTTCATACGTGTTCACCACTTCTAAATTCATCATGTGGCGCATCACCGGAAACTCATCTGAGATGCCATTGCCACCCAACATGTCACGAGCAGTACGGGCTATGTCCAGCGATTTGCCACAAGAGTTGCGCTTAATAAGGGAGATCAACTCAGGGGAAATTTCGCCGGCATCCATCATTTGTCCGGCACGATAACAGCCCATTAACGCAAGGCTAATGTCGGTTTGCATGTTGGCCAATTTCATTTGCACCAACTGATTTGCCGCCAATGGACGTCCAAATTGTTTTCTTTCTAACGTATAGTTGCGAGCGGTATGCCAACACGTTTCAGCCGCACCTAATGCCCCCCAAGCAATACCAAAACGGGCGTTGTTCAAACATCCAAACGGGCCCTTTAACCCTTTTACATTTGGCAATAATTGCTCTTCACTTATAAACACATCGTCCATGACTATTTCACCGGTAATAGAGGCTCGTAGTGCCAGCTTGCCTGCAATTTTAGGCGCGCTTAAACCCTCCATTCCTTTCTCTAAAACAAAACCCCTTATTTCACCGTCATCGGTTTTTGCCCACACCACAAATACATCGGCAATGGGACTGTTGCTGATCCACATTTTATTACCTGTGACTCGGTAACCACCCGCCACCTTTTTGGCACGGGTTAACATGCCACTGGGGTCTGAGCCATGATCAGGTTCGGTTAAACCAAAACAGCCAATCCACTCACCCGAAGCCAATTTAGGTAAATATTTTTCACGCTGCGCCTCACTCCCATAAGCATAAATGGGGTACATCACTAAGGATGACTGCACGCTCATCATAGAGCGATAACCTGAATCGACTCGCTCTATCTCCCTTGCCACTAAACCGTAAGAGATATAATCCACCCCAGGACAGCCATAACCTTTAATCGTAGAACCCAGCAACCCCATCTCGCCCATTTCTTTAAAAATAGCCGGGTCGGTTTGTTCGTCGCGGTAGGCCATTTGCACTCTGGGCAGTAACTTTTGTTGGGCGTATTGCTGGGCTGCATCGCGCACCATGCGTTGCTCATCGTTTAACAGGCTTTCTAATAGAAAAGGATCCTGCCAATTCATTTTTTGCCATTTATTTTTTTGAATACTCATGGGTATAGATCGCTTTAGATTGGGGATATCTAAAAAATAGCAGAAATACTCGAATATATTAAATATATGATTTTTATAGAATTAATATATTATTTATATACAACTTATAAATCACTACAGCTAGCGCACCCAACAGGTAATAGTATGGATTTGAGAAAACTGGAAATATTTGCCTGCGTCGCCAAATTAGAAAGCTTTAGTCAGGCTGCCAAGACATTACACATGGCTCAACCCGCTGTGAGCATCGCGGTGCGTAAACTGGAAGAGGAACTTAATCACTGCCTGTTTGAGCGAAATACCCGCAGCATACGCCTCACTGATCAGGGCCAGGTTGCACTTAAAAAAGCCCAAGAAATACTGCAGCAGGTAAGCGCCTTTAAAAGCTCCATGAATGAGCTTGGCAACATATTACGCGGAGAACTCAGCATTGCTTGCCCATCGATGTTGGCCACCTATTACTTCCCTGATTTATTGGCACGATTTTTAGGCCAACATCCGGGGTTAACCGCATCGGTTGTTCAATCTGGCACCCCAAATATAGAAAGAATGCTGTTAAATGATGAAGTAGAACTGGGGGTCATTACTGTTCAGGGACAGCATGAAGGCCTAGATATTATCCCCCTCATTAAAGAAGAGATTGTCATTTGTGTCGGCGATCAACATCCCTTAAAAAATCGAAAACGCATTAATATCAAACAGATGCACAATTCCACTATGGTCTTGTATCAACAGGATTACTTTATTCGCCAAAAACTGGATAACTTATGCAAAAAAGAGGATGTAAGCTTAGACATACGTATGCAAACTAATTTTTTGCCGCTACTCACCCGTATGGTTAAAAACAATTACGGAGCCACAGTGGGTCTTGGCATGATGGTGTCTCAAGAAGACGGTATTTTTGGTGTCCAGTTACAGCCAAAAATGGAGATTCAAATGGCGATTGCACGCCGTAAAGGCCGGAAAGTTTCAGCGGCCAATCAAGCATTTTTAAACTGGCTAGTGGAAGAAATTAATATTTAAAGGGCTTTCAACAACTTCCTAACGGCGGCCACGTGGCGACGACTCACCGGCACATTTTCATTTAAATTAGTTAAGCGCAAAACATAGCTGCCATCGTCATCTTTTTCCAAACCAGTGATACTCTTGGTATTCACTAGGGCATTCCTATGCACTCGTACAAATTTATTAGAAAATTCATCTTCCAATTCTTTTAACGAATCATCAATCAGCAGTTCTCCGTGTTTATGAAATACCGAGACATATTTATGGTCAGCCCGAAATAGACTGATATTTTCAATGGGCACTAATTCAACACCATTGTGATTCTTAACACTAATATGTGAGCGAGCCTGTTCTTTATTTAGGGTTAAAGCTTGTACTTTATTTATTTTTTGTAACTTGCCCAGAGCAGCTTTCAAGTCTTCTACACGTACCGGTTTTAATAGATACCCCGCCGCACATACATCAAATGCGGAGATGGCGTATTCATCATAGGCCGTGCAAAAAATAACAGCCGGTGGCGTCTCCCAGCTTGCTAAGTGTCGGGCGGCTTCAATACCATCCATCACCGGCATTTGAATATCCATTAAAATGACATCCGGTGAAAGTTTTTCAGCCAATTCAAGGGCCATGGCGCCATGTTCTGCGTGCGCCATTACCGTGCCTAATTCTGATTTTTCAATCAGCCGTTGTAATCGACTGCGCGCCAATGTTTCATCATCACAAATTAAAATATTCATGAGGGCTTCCTTGATTTTTTTAATCCCGCTAAAGTTTTGACATAACAAGGATAACTAATTTTCATAATAAAATTGGTGGCCTCTTGCACTGCGTCCATGGTGACATCTTCACCATATAAAGCATGTAGACGGTGGCGAATATTTTCCAACGCCATTTGATTACCTTTTTCATGACGCCCATTAGGGGCGTGAGTAGGCAGTGGGTTTTTTACTAAGATAACCACACGGTTATTTTTGTAGCTAATATCTATGTCAATCAGCCCGCCCTTAGCGCTGGGTTGAATACCGTAATAGATGGCATTTTCAATAATGGGCTGCAAAGTGAGCATAGGAATTTTTATTTCAAGTGGTGCGTTAATATGCCACTTCACCTGCAATCGCTCGTTTAAACGCAGGCTTTCAATATGTACATACTTTTTACACAGATCCAGCTCCTGCTTTAAACTAACTTCTACGCCAGCCTCTTTTAAACTTGCCCTAAACAACTCGGACAGATCTTCAACCGCCTTCTCGGCTTTATCGGGATCTACATGAATCAAACTGGCAATAATATTCATGCTATTAAATAAAAAGTGAGGGCGAATACGACTTTGCAACGCTTGTAAGCGTGCCTGCATTTCACTGCGCAACCGTAATCGTGACTGTAACTGTGCATGAAAATAATGAAGCAACAAAGCGGCTAAAATGGCGGTAATAAATTGATTGCGTAGCAACCAATCCCAACCATGGTTCTCAAACAAAAAGTGATTCAGGCCCCACATGCTCACTAGGCTTACCAGCAAATTTACCAATAATATAATAATGAAGCTTATAAACATTAGCTGGTTTAAGGTTAAGCGGCCCACGTGTAATCGTACTCGGCATAAACAAGCCGCACTGATGAGCACCACCCATAAAACATAAAAGGATAGAGTACCAAAGAACTCCCAGCTAAAATCAAAGGCACCGCTTGAAAGCAATATCAATACGATTACTAAGGCTTCACTGAACAATACCAACCACAAGACGGCCCTCACCTGACATAGGTCGGGAATCAGCTCAGCCGCAGTGCTGTGGGTCGGATGACTTTGTTGCATTAAACATTCCTTATAAGCGGCCAATAGTGACTGAAGGACCCTTGCGGCTCAAGTGTCTTGGGCCCGACGTGTGAATTTCATAGATATTCGGGGTTAATTCACTGTATTGAAGCAATGTTGGGGCTAGACCGCTTTACTGCGGTCAGTTACTAAGGACTACAACTTGTATGTATGCACCTTCAATTCAACACATTCCTGACTAGGTACAGTTACTCATGCCAGTAAGGGCTACAATCTGTATAATACAGCGCAATTATTAGGTAACTAGCCTGCTTCTTTGAAAGCAGCGATTAAAGAGGGTTTTCCATGAGCACAGAAAAAACCAATTCCGCTTGGGGTGGCCGTTTTTCAGAAGCCACTGATGCATTTGTTCAGCGTTTTACCGCGTCGGTTCAGTTTGACCAACGTATGTATGCCCAAGATATTCAAGGTTCAGTCGCCCACGCCACTATGCTGGCCAAGGTTGGTGTATTAACCATTGCCGAGCGTGATGAGATTATTCAAGGTTTAGGCGAAATTAAAGCCGATATTGAAGCGGGCAACTTTGAGTGGTCTATTGCCCTTGAAGATGTGCATATGAACATCGAAGCGGCTCTTACCAAAAAAATTGGCACCAACGGCAAGAAACTGCACACCGGTCGTAGCCGTAATGACCAGGTAGCCACAGACATTCGCCTGTATCTACGTAGCGAAGTAGATCATCTAAGTGGTGAACTCACACGCCTGCAGCATGGTTTGATTGAACTGGCCACAGCTGAGGCCAACACCATTATGCCGGGCTTTACGCACTTGCAAACGGCTCAGCCTGTAACCTTTGGCCACCATTTATTGGCTTGGAACGAAATGTTAGAGCGTGACTTTGCGCGTCTACAAGATTGCCGCAAGCGCATGAATGTTTCTCCATTAGGCGCCGCTGCTCTAGCCGGCACGACCTACCCTATTGACCGTGAATACACCGCTAAATTGTTAGGTTTTGATAGTGCCACCCAAAACTCTTTAGACAGTGTGTCGGATCGTGACTTTGCCATTGAATTCACGTCAGCGGCAGCGATTATCATGATGCACCTTAGCCGTTTCTCGGAAGAGTTAGTGTTATGGGCCAGCGCCCAGTTTAACTTTATTGAACTACCTGATCGCTTTTGTACTGGCTCATCAATCATGCCGCAAAAGAAAAACCCTGATGTACCAGAATTAGTACGTGGTAAGTCGGGTCGTATTTTTGGTCATCTTATGAGTCTTTTAACCCTAATGAAAAGCCAGCCATTGGCCTACAACAAGGATAACCAAGAAGACAAAGAACCGTTGTTTGATACCGTTGATAACCTTGCCGGCTGCCTGCGTGCCTTCGCCGACATGATGCCGCATGTGGTATCTAAGAAAGAAGTGATGCGTGAAGCCGCTTTGCGTGGGTTTAGTACCGCCACCGATCTTGCCGATTACCTAGTACGCAAGGGTGTACCGTTTCGTGACAGCCATGAAATTGTGGGCAGCGCCGTGGGTTATGGCGTTAAAACAGGTAAAGATTTGGGTGAAATGGAATTGTCTGAACTACAACAGTTTGGCGACATGATCACACAAGACGTGTTTGATGTGCTGACTCTTGAAGGCTCTGTAAGTGCACGTGATCATTTGGGGGGCACTGCGCCTAATCAAGTGAAGGCGGCTGCTAAACGTGCCACTAAGCGTTTAAGTGAACGCTAAATAACAGAAGGGTTTTACTCTTTTGCATTAAAAAAGCCGAAGCTGTCGCTTCGGCTTTTTTAATGCGTTCAAGAACGTTAACGTCTTCTCTAAATTAAGAGGTTAACTCAAGCACACCATCCATCTCAACATTGGCATTTTTAGGCAATGAAGCCACACCAATCGCTGCACGCGCAGGATACGGCTGCTGGAAATACTCTGCCATCACTTGGTTTACGATTGCGAAATTACCAAGATCAATTAAAAAGATATTTAGCTTAGCAATATCTTGCAAGCTACCACCGGCGGCAACACACACGGCCGTTAAATTATCAAATACACGGCGAATTTGCGCTTCAATATCCCCTTCAACCATTTCCATGGTTTCTGGAACTAACGGGATTTGGCCCGAAAGATACACGGTTGAATTTATTTTTACCGCTTGAGAATACGTGCCGATGGCTTGTGGGGCTTTATCGGTTGAGATGATTTCTTTCATGGGGGTCCTTGCTAGGAATAATTCTAAAGATCGGCCACGAGGTGGCCTCGTACGAGTGCACCCTGTGCACGGTTTTTAATAGTTATGCTGAATTTTTTTGGCGAATAATTTTACTCACCTGTCTGTTTCTTTTCACTTCGCGCATGACTTTTGCCAAATGAATTCGTCCTTGCACACCAATGCGTAAACTTACTACGCTTAACTTAGCATCTTTATCGTCAACGCTAATTTGTTCAAGGTTACCATCGGCTTCGGATACTGCTGCCGCCAACTGAGCGATAATACCGCGACCACTCTCCACCCAAATTCGCAGGGTGACCGAGAAATCTTCTTTAATAGAGTCATCCCAAATAAGTGGCATGCATTTATCTGTTTGATCAAGGAACTCCTGCATGTTGTTACAATTGCTGGTGTGCACCACTAAGCCGCGACCGGCACTTGAGAAGCCCACAATGTCATCCCCAGGAATAGGACTACAACACTTGGCATAGCTCACCACGCCGCCTTCTTTACCGCTAATACTAAACACACCCTCGCTGTTCACTGACGTCAAACCTTCTTCATGACCTAATGAAAACAAGGCTATTCGGCGAGCGATGGCCTGTGGCGCACGTGCGCCCAAACCAATTTCTTCTAAAATTATATCAAAGTCGATGGCACCAAACTCTTTCACTAAGTGGTCTAAGTGGTTAAGTTCTATTTCGTTCAAATCCAAATGGAACATGGACAAGGCGCCGGCCAATAAGCGCTTACCCAGGGATATAGATTGGTCGTGTTTTTGATTTTTTAGGTAATGGCGAATATTACTGCGCGCCTTACTGGTTACCACAAAATTCAGCCAAGAAGGATTAGGGCTGGCACCTGGGGCGGTAATAATTTCTACGGTTTGGCCGCTGTACAATTTAGTACTTAAAGGTGCCAACTGATGATCGACCCGGCAACCCACACAGGTGTTACCCACATCACTGTGCACACTGTAAGCAAAGTCTACTGCGGTACTTTCTTTGGGCATTTCAACAATGCGGCCTTTGGGCGTAAACAAATAGGTGTCGTCGGGGAATAAATCAACTTTTACTGACTCAATAAATTCTTGTGGATTACCAGCACGTTGCTGTAATTCTAATAAGCCCTTAACCCATTGACGGGCACGTTGACTGCCGGCACTTTCTTCTTCTTCATCTTTGTATAACCAGTGAGCCGCAATACCATTGTGCGCCATGGCTTCCATGTCTTCGGTGCGAATTTGAATCTCAATGTGCACGCCACCCATGCCCACTACAGTGGTATGCAATGACTGATAGCCATTGGCTTTAGGAATGGCAATATAGTCTTTAAAGCGCCCCGGTACGGGCTTATATAAATTATGAATGAAACCCAGCGCGCGATAACTGCTGTCGGCGTTATCAACAATAATGCGGAAACCGTATACGTCCATAATTTGATTAAACGACTTACTTTGTTCCTTCATCTTGCGATAAATACTGAACAAGTGCTTTTCGCGCCCCATTACCCGCGCTTTTAAGCCCTCTTCTTTAAGGCGCTTTTTCATGGATTCGCTGATGTTCTCAACCAACTCACTGCGATTTCCACGTGCCGCTTTCACTGCCTTTTGAATCAGGCGGGAGCGCATGGGGTGTTTAGCGGCAAAACATAAATCTTCTAGCTCGATACGGATATTGCTGATGCCTAAACGGTTGGCAATAGGCGCATAAATTTCCATAGTCTCACGGGCGATACGACGCTTTTTATCGGGGGGCATGGCACTTAAGGTGCGCATATTATGTAAGCGGTCAGCCAGTTTTACGATAATTACGCGAATATCGCGTGCCATGGCCATGGCCATTTTTTGAAAATTACCGGCTTGTTTCTCTTCTTGGGAGCCAAACTTAATGTGGGTAAGTTTACTTACCCCGTCTACCAATTCAGATACGGTCTCACCAAATTGCTCCACTAAGGCCTCTTTGGGCACAGCAGTATCTTCAATGACATCGTGCAGCATGGCGGCCATGAGACTTTGCGGGTCCATGTGCATCTGCGAAAGAATATTGGCAACCGCCAATGGGTGAATAATATACGGATCGCCGCTGCGTCTAAATTGCCCTTCATGAGCTTGCTTGGCGTAATGGTAAGCTCGGCAAACCTGGCTGATTTGATCGGGCTCTAGATAGCTACTTAACCTTTCGGCAAGGGCATCAATTGTGGGCACTAAGACATCCTATTTTCAAGGTATGACATGGACTATTACTTAACCTTTCGGCAAGGGG
>JAPYOO010000525.1 GCA_029938135.1 Bermanella sp.
TAATACACCCAGAGGTAACAAATGAGCACCACAAACGACGCAGAACAAACCGCCATTGATTTAAGTTCGCCTGAATATTATTTCAACCGCGAACTAAGTCATATGCAGTTCAATATGCGTGTGCTCGAACAAGCAACTGATGAAAGCCATCCGTTGTTAAATCGTTTAATGTTTTTATGTATTTTTTCCAGCAACCTTGATGAATTCTTTGAGGTGCGCGTGGCCAGCCTTAAAAAGCAACTGGCTTTTAGTCGTGAGATGCCTGGGCCTGACGGTACTCCACCTGCACAAGTGTTAGAGCGTATTCACGAATTAACCAGCGAAACGGTTAAACACCAATATCAAGTATTAAACGATCATCTATTCCCCGCTATGACCCGCGAAAACATTCACTTCATTCGCCGTGGTGATTGGAATGCGGGTCAAAAAAAATGGGTGAAACAGTATTTTGAAGATCAAATACAGCCCGTTATTAGCCCTATAGGACTGGACCCCTCACACCCTTTTCCACGTTTAGTGAATAAGTCCCTTAATTTTATCGTGGATCTAGAGGGCAAGGATGCGTTTGGCCGAAATACCGGTTTAGCGCTTATTCCGGCTCCTCGCTCCCTGCCCAGAATAATCCGCATTCCGGATGAGTTTTGTGAAGGCGGCGATAATTACGTATTTTTATCCAGCATGATCCACCAATTTGCCGATCAATTATTTCCGGGCATGAAAGTTAAGGGCTGCTATCAATTCCGTTTAACCCGAAATGCCGATCTAACCTTTGATAAAGAAGACGCCACCGATTTGGCCAGCGCCCTACAAGACGAACTACACGCACGTCACTATGGCGATGCGGTGCGCTTAGAAGTCGCCGATAATTGCCCTGAACCTTTATGGGAATTTTTGTTAGATAAATTTAATTTATCTGAACAAGATTTGTATCGGGTAAATGGTCCGGTGAACTTGCACCGTTTAGTGGCGGTGGCAAGTGAAGCTAAGCGCCCGGAATTACGCTACCCGTTATTTACACCTAGCATCCCCAAAGGCTTAAAAGGTAAAAAAGATTTTTTTGAGGCCATTAAAAAGAGCGACCAGCTTCTGTTACACCCCTTCCAAAGCTTTACGCCAGTAGTCGATTTAATTCGTACTGCGGCTAAAGACCCCGATGTATTAGCCATCAAACAAACCTTGTATCGCACCGGCGCCAACTCTGAAATTGTAGATGCGTTAGCGGAGGCGGCCCGTAAAAGTAAAGAAGTCACGGTGGTGATTGAACTGCGTGCGCGTTTTGATGAAGAAGAAAACCTACTCTTAGCCAACCGCCTGCAAGAAGCCGGGGCTGTAGTGGTGTACGGCGTGGTGGGGTATAAAACCCACGCTAAGATGATGTTAATTGTACGTCGTGAAAATAAAAAATTACGGCGCTATGTGCATCTTGGTACCGGCAACTATCATGCGGGTAATGCGCGCCTGTATACTGATTACGGGTTAATTACCTGCGATAAAGACATCACCGAAGACGTGCATAAAATATTTCAACAGCTGACCGGAATGGGCAAAGCGGTGAGTGTTAAAAAACTATTTCACGCACCCTTTACGTTACACAAAGGTTTATTCTCGTTAATAGCATCCGAAGCCGAAATTGCTAAAGCGGG
>JAPYOO010000526.1 GCA_029938135.1 Bermanella sp.
TTGTAATACATCATGCCTACGGCCATAGCTGGTCTACGTAATAACTTACCTCCAGGCCATGGCCAGTGATTTACCTTAGAAAAAAGATCAAATCTTTCAGAGTTGCCATCTATGGCTTCGCTAATAACTCGACCCATTAAATGCGTGGGTGCCACACCGTGCCCTGAATAAGCTTGCACATATAAAACGTTCTCAGATAAATAGCCTAATTGTGGCATTCTATTTATACCAATGCCCATTTGACCACTCCAGCCATAGTCAATACGTACGCCTTTTAATTGAGGAAACACATTTAACATTTTGCTTTGCATTTTGGCTTCTAAATTAGACGGTTGCAGGCCAGTGTAATTTGATAGGCCACCAAACAACAAGCGCTTGTCTGCCGACATACGGAAGTAGTCGAGTGCGACTCTGGGATCACATACTGCAAAATTGGCACGCATGCATTTATCAACCAGTTCATCGCTTAGGGGTTCTGTGGCAATAATGCAGCTGGTGGAGGGTAGTATTTTAGATGCAAGTTTAGATGCAAGGTTGCCCATATAAGCATTGCCACATAACACAATCTTGTTTGCGGTAACCGATCCTTTTTCTGTTATGACTTTAGGGTGTTCGCCGTGCACAATATCAATAACTTTTGATTGCTCAAACATTTTTGTGCCCAATTTATCGGCTACCTTTGCTTCACCAATGCACAGATTTAATACATGACAATGACCTTGGCCGGTTTCATTAATCAAGCCGCCTACGTAGTTGTTTGAATTGATGTATTTGTCACGTAGCTCTTCCTTAGACACTAAGCGCAATGCGTGTTGGTAGCCGCGCTTCTCTTGGAATTCTTTCGACTCTTTTAGGCCATTAATGTGGCGGGGTTTAATGGCGGCATCACAATACCCCCATGTTAGGTCACATTGAATGTTGTATTTGGCAACGCGCTTGCGAATAATTTCAACACATTCATCCCCCATGGCATAAATGTTTTTGACGCCTTCTTTGCCAATGCGGTTTTCAAACTTTTCAATGTTGTGGCCAATGCCCCCTATTATTTGGCCTCCATTACGGCCGGTCGCTCCCCAGCTAATGCGGTTGGCTTCTAATAAAACGACTTTGTAACCTTTTTCACTTAATTCAAGTGCGGTTGATACACCACTAAAGCCACCGCCCACAACGACCACATCGCAGTTAATATGATCTTGTAACTCAGGGTAGTTTGTCTGCCAGTTTGCAGTGTCTGCGTAATATGAACCTGTATGTTCACGGGTTTCAATAGAGCTTTTTAATAGCATGCTATTTCCTTTCAACTAAAACTAAAATTTTTATGTATAAGAGTTCTTATTGCTTAAACGTCTAAATGGTTAATCGATAAGGATCGGTAACTCAAGGGTATTCAGTTATTTTTCTATGGCTGAATAATAGAGGCTGTTTTGCAATAAAATTAAATTTTATAGAAAAGATAAATGCGCAGGTTCGTCATCTTCGCCACTGAACAAATCCTGATATGCCGCTCTAGTGCACACAAAATGAGACCATGTAATAAATACATGCTCTGCTGCTTGTGTTTTAAGACGTTGGCAAATCTGTTTGTTCACGCGTTTGATAACTCGGTTGGAAAGTTAGACTATTAAGTAGGGCTTGGCCAA
>JAPYOO010000527.1 GCA_029938135.1 Bermanella sp.
CATCACCAGGGAAATCGTACTGAGATAGAAGATCACGAAGTTCCATGTCTACTAGTTCAACCATTTCTTCGTATTCTTCAGTACCGTGGCCGCCACAGTCTTCAGCTAGAAGGTCAGCTTTGTTTAGGAAAACAACGATGTATGGAACACCAACCTGACGTGAAAGCAAGATGTGCTCACGAGTCTGAGGCATCGGGCCATCTGTTGCGCCACAAACCAAGATCGCGCCATCCATTTGAGCAGCACCAGTGATCATGTTTTTAACGTAATCGGCGTGTCCTGGGCAATCTACGTGTGCGTAGTGACGAGCTTCAGTTTCGTATTCAACGTGAGAAGTGGCGATAGTAATACCACGCTCGCGCTCTTCTGGGGCGTTATCGATGTTAGCGAAATCAACCATCTCGCCGCCAGTGATTTCAGCTGCTACGCGTGTTAGCGCGGCAGTTAGAGTAGTCTTACCATGGTCAACGTGGCCAATGGTGCCCACGTTTACGTGTGGCTTAGTACGGTCAAATGTTTCTTTAGCCATTAGGGGCTCTCCTTAAAATAAAAATTTTAACAAGCTTACTAATAAATTTAGTAGGCTTTGCCAATAATCACATCCGCGACATTAGATGGCGCTTCAGCGTATTTGGAAAATTCCATTGCGTAGGTCGCACGACCTTGCGTAGCAGAACGTAGGTCAGTTGAGTAACCAAACATTTCCGCCAACGGTACTTCCGCAGTAATTTCCTTACCCATTGCACAGTCTTCCATGCCTTGGATAATTCCACGACGACGGTTTAAATCACCTACAACGTCACCCATATTTGCTTCAGGGGTAACCACTTCTACTTTCATAACAGGCTCAAGTAAGGCTGGTTTGCCTTCTTGTGCTAGCATTCGGGTAGCTTGTGATGCGGCAATTTTAAATGCCATTTCGTTAGAATCAACGTCATGGTATGAACCGTCATACAGGGTCGCTCGGAGACCAAGAAGAGGGTAGCCCGCAAGGACTCCGTTCTTCATTTGCTCTTCGATGCCTTTGTGTACAGCGCCGATGAATTCCTTAGGAACAGCACCACCAACAACGTCATTGATAAATTCTAGCTCTTCACCTTCAATAGGTTCAAAGCGAATCATCACGTGACCGTATTGGCCACGGCCGCCAGATTGTTTGGCGAACTTGTTGTTAATGTCACAGGCAACTGTGATGCGCTCACGATAGGCCACTTGTGGCTTACCGATATTGGCACCAACGCTGAACTCACGACTCATACGATCAACTAAGATATCAAGGTGAAGCTCACCCATACCTGAGATAATCGTTTGGCCGGTCTCTCTGTCTGTTTCGACGCGAAAAGATGGGTCTTCTTGAGCAAGTTTGCCCAGAGCAACACCCATTTTCTCCTGGTCAGCCACTGTTCTTGGCTCAACCGCCACCGAGATTACTGGCTCAGGAAATTCCATGCGCTCTAACGTAATCTTGCTGTTTAAGTCACAAAGGGTTTCGCCCGTGGTGACATCTTTGAGGCCAATGGCCGCAGCAATGTCGCCCGCACGTACTTCTTTGATTTCTTCACGATTGTTAGCATGCATTTGTACCATACGACCCACACGCTCTTTTTTATGTTTGTTGGGGTTATAAACACTGTCGC
>JAPYOO010000528.1 GCA_029938135.1 Bermanella sp.
TCTTTAACGGCTTGGCTAATTTGTCCTTTTGTTACTTTTGCGCAAAAACAAATTTTTGTATCATCGCTAACATTGGCAGGATCAAAAACCTTAACCGCTCTTGCCACTTTCACAGGTGTTTTTAGCGAGGTAAGTTCTTGGGTAATAATGTCGCTCACTAGGTCAGTACAACCACCACAACCGGTAGACGCTTTAGTGGCGGCTTTCACATCTTGTATCGTCTTAGCGCCGTCTTGTACCGCACGACGAATAGTGGCTTTACTTACTTCATAACACGCACAAATTTGAGTTTTGTCGGGCAAGGCTGCACCAGCGGATATTTTATCCGCCGCTATAGATGGCAAAATAAGCGATTCTGGCTGGGCCGGAAGGGCCGATTTATTCAGAGCCATTTGCAATAGGGTTTGGTAATCACTGGCATCCCCCACCATCACCGCACCAATCACCCTAGATTGATCAGGGCTTAACACGATTTTTTTATAGGTCTGCTTGGCACCATCAAAGTAGCTGTAAACAACCGCGCCTTCTGTGCGCGCATGGCAATCACCAATAGAGGCTACATCCACCCCTAACAGCTTTAATTTAGTACTAGTATGAGAACCCTTAAATTGGGCGTAACCGCTTTGAGAGATGCTTTGCGCGGCCACTTTGGCCATAAGATAACCCGGCGCCACTAAACCAAATATCTTGCCCTTTAAAACCGCACACTCACCGATGGCGTAAATAGAGGGGTCACTGGACTGACAATGCGTGTTTATTTTAACGCCGCCGTTTGGCCCCAATTCAAGTCCACTGGTACGGGCCAATGCATCTTGTGGGCGAATACCCGCACCAAATACCACTACATCAGCCTCTAGCGAGCCGCCATCGGCAAAATCTAGGTTATGAACACAACCTGCACCGTCGCGAATAACTTCAATATTCTTATCGGTATGTACCGTCACACCCAGCTTTTGAATTTTGTCTTTTAACAAGGCTCCGGCTGCATCATCTAACTGCACCGCCATGAGTCTTGGGGCAAATTCCACCACATGGGTCTGTAAACCTAAATCGTTTAATGCCTTTGCGGCTTCTAGCCCCAACAAACCACCACCAACAACCACACCAATCTTACCCAGCTGCGCACTGGCCTTAATGGCTTCCAGATCTTCAATAGTGCGATAAACATGGCAATGGGGCCGGCTACAGCCCTCTATGGGAGGGATAAATGCGGTTGAGCCCGTGGCAAGAACCAATTTATCGTACTTTAAGCATTCACCGGTTTGGGTTGTGATCGTTTTGCCTTCGCGATCTATGTTAATAGCCTGACAATTTAGCTTTATGGTAATGTTGTTTTGCTCAAAGAAGCCATCATCAACCAGACTTAAGTCCTTTGCGCTATTGGCACTAAAATACGCACTAAGCTGTACACGGTCATAGGCGGCTCTTGGCTCTTCACATAATACGCTTATGTCAAAGCTCGCAGCTTGATTGGCATCTACCAGATTTTGCAGAAACTTATGGCCCACCATGCCATTACCAATCACAATTATTTTTTGTTTATCAGTCAAAACTTACTCCGGAGGGCTTAGACCTGCCTGAATACAGACATTTGAATATAGTATTCATAATTTGGCGCGAATTTGACCATATTTGAC
>JAPYOO010000529.1 GCA_029938135.1 Bermanella sp.
ATTCATACACTCGGCTTTTCGTACAATTGTCTAAAATACATCTGTGTTAATTTTTGAACGATATAAAGACAATATTATAATGGAATTTTATGACTCTTTTACTATTCATCCATCTTTTAGCCATTGGTATTTGGACAGGCTGCGTTGCCACTGAAGTGGTGTGTGAGCTCGGGCAAAAAACTCTCTCTTTCAAAGATCGCACCATTGCATCTTTACACTGGAACATTGACAAATTTGTTGAGCTTCCGGCAATTGGTTTCGCCTTTATTACCGGCGTTTTGATGTTGCAACATGCCCCTAATGATCCCGTTTTGACCCTTAAAATTATTGCCGGCATTACGGCCGTATGTTTAAACTTACTTGCATCATTTTTCATCTATAAAAGGTATCAATGTTTTATTAAAAATGATGAGGCAGGTTACGTCAAATACGACATTTTGCATGATCGTGTTGGGGTGGGCTGTGTGCTTAGTATCACTACTGCCATCGTGCTGGGTGGTTATTACCTTGTGAGTTAAGACCTTAGTCATTCATTTAATTCTCCCGTATGGAGCAAGCGCATCCTATCGATTAAATATTTCTCTTAAATACAAGGACTGTATATGAAAATAACAAATGCTCTTAACACCGTCTTAGTGTTATCCCTAAGTTTTAGTCTTAGCGGTTGTTTTGAAAAAACAAATATTACAAAAATTGGCGACGCCGAAAATATTTTATTTGTTGATGATGGCCGCTTATTAGTCAGTGGCGGTAATAATATTTATGAAGTTGAACGTGATGGCCGCAAGTATTCCAGCCAACCCTTGTATTTAGACAGCAACAACCAGCCCATCAGCTGTAACTTTACCGGCATTGCACAATACCAAAACTGGATTATTAGCTCGTGTGTTGAAACGTCTTATATATTGTGGACCAACAACCACCTGCTGGCTGCTGACGCTAATCAGGCTGAACTCACGTTTAATGTTATTTCATCTTCCGGTAACGATGTGTACGATCAACTAACATTGCCCAACGGCCTCGCCTTTACCGAAGACGGCGTATTACTGGTGGCCGATTATAATCCTTTGGCAACATCCGGCATTGCCAAACTAACGCTGGATTTTAGCGGCCAGCAACCCAGCATTTTAAGCCTTGAGGAAAATTTCGTAGGCCCAGGCCACGGTTTATCAACTCCGAATGGAATACGTGTTGTTGATAACTTGCTTTATGTCTCGGATGGCAATGCCGTTAAACGCTACAAAATCGCGCCAGATGGTCGCATCCCCCAATATGTAGCCGACAATGGTGTTACCCGCGCCAACGAAACGGTCATTTGGCAGGGCGGACTCGCGACTATAGTTGACGATATTATGCCCCTATGTGGCGGAGTAGTAATAAGCGATTATTTAGCCGGTAAGGTTAAATATATTAAACGCACCACCGATGCCTACGGCAACAATGAAACGTTTAGCCAAGCTTGGAGTACTGGCCTACTAGCCCTTCAATCACCCAGCTCTATGGCCATTGGTAAACCGCCTATGTTTTCCGGCGACAAATTATTAGTCACCGAAAAAGGTTTACTGCAAGAGACGTTTTCAAACTTGGGCAACCGCTTATCAACACTATCTTTGCCCATTGATCTTAACCAATCC
>JAPYOO010000530.1 GCA_029938135.1 Bermanella sp.
CAGAAGGCATACCTTATGTGTATCTAGGTTTGTCACCTTTGAGCCTTGATTACCCTGTAAAGGATTGTGAATCAAAGCTACTGCGCTGGATGTTGGAATTTACCAGTAAACACTTAAACTATTTTTATAATTTTAAGGGCATTGAATTCACTAAATCCCGTTTTCGTGGGGTGGAAGAGCCTACCTATGCCGTGCATAAAGGGATATTGCCGGCCAAAGATTTTGTGAGCATGTTCAGAATTTGTAATGTGATCTAGGGCTCGTTCAATCTGTGCGGCCCTTGTCTATTAAGGGCTCACATTTTTGAATTGCGCGACGACTAATTTAATTTATTTTTAGCTTCGATCCACTGCGACATATACTGCGTACTCTTCAAGCTGTGATGTCTCAGCATCGCGCCCGTAAAGTTGGCGAGACGGTGGCCTGCTAAATCATCAATAATACTCTTTAATTGTGTAATGAAGCTTTCACTATGCTCTTGTTTATTAAAGCGCTGGTGTATGAAGTCACCACAGTTACCTTGCAACGTATGCCAAAGGGTTTCATCTTGGTGAAGTGTGACAGCCAATTGAGAGAACTCGTCTAAATCATCGCTGTATAAAACGGTTTCATTTTCTTGCTGCTTAAATAGCCCCTCACACCCAATAGAAGTGGTGACACTGGGTAATTCACAATTGGCGGCATCTAAAAACTTGCCTTTCAGGCCCGCGCCAAACCTCAATGGCGCCAGTAAAACCTTGCTGTTTTCTAGCATTCCCTGTGCATCTTCAACCCAGCCTTTCACATAGAACCCTTGTTTTTCGTTGTGCAGTTGCGTGGCTTTTTTAGGTGGGTAAGCGCCGTAAATATGCAGTTGAGCTTTAGGCAGTTTTTTGCGAATGCGTGGCCAAATTTCTTGTTTCAGACATAATACGGCGTTCCAGTTTGGTTCATGCCTAAAGTTACCAATAGAGACAAAATGCTCTCGTTCAGAAAAACTCGGTAGATCTTTTTCAGTGAGGGCATCTAGCATAAAGGGCACATATGCGAGTATATGGGGTGGCACCTGAAAGCGCTGTAATAAAATCTCCATCTCAAACTCACTGATCATCAGTGTTAAATCACAGCGTAAAATAGCGGCAATTTCACGCTTGGCAGTGTCAGAGTAAAGCTGGTCGTCTGTAACTTTATTAAATACAAACTCATTACTTCCCTTAGCTTGTTGCTGTCTTGCTAAGCGTAAACAATGTAAATCTTCAGTGTCTAATAAGCGAACAGCGTCTGGGCAATGCTTTTCTACACGCCAGCCAAATTGCTCTTCCATCATGAAACGGTCAAACAAGACAAGGGTAGGCTGCAGCTCAACAATAAACGCATCAAAGCTTTCACTGTTAATTTCAATGTTGGCACTTTGAATATTCAGTTGGCTTAGATCAACGGCGTGCTCGCTGCTTTGCGCAGGGCTTGCATAAGTAATGTGGTAATCATTACGTTGTAGGCAGTCTAATAGTTGCAACATGCGTGATCCAGCCGCGCTGGAATTGGGTTCGGGCCACACATAGCCAATCACTAAGAGTTTTTTCATTGGGTCATTTTAGCTGCATTATCGTGAGGTCATTATAGTGATGAGCAGTGAGGTAAGATAGCT
>JAPYOO010000531.1 GCA_029938135.1 Bermanella sp.
TTTTACATGAGCGTAAAACGGCTCAGAAAAAATCAATTACCCCCCCAACCGTTAAGTAGAAAGAAATTCTCGCATTTTAAATAAGTATTAAATAACACTGAATTAAAACCTGATACTTTAAACTGCTCAATGGACCTTAACGCATTACTGCATACACAGCGCGAGCTATACTTTACGCCCCCTATTGAATTAATTACCTTAGCTCAAACAGTCCATTTAAACCCTACGCCAAACTCAATGATCTTTTATTCTCACGCCTGCCTGGACTCTAATAACTCACGTAATGGAGCAGGTAATATATTGCGAGCTTTACGGGTAATGCGCTGTTCGTGTTTTTGCCAAAGAATCCCCAAATAAACGACCAGCAAACCCAGCAAAGTTAATGTAATGGGGAACAACCAGCTGTCTTTAAAAATCTCCGCCGCTAGGTGACCTGCATAACCCGCGCAACCGATGGCGCCAAATACAACGAAGACCCTACGCACAATAAGAACGCCAAAGGCAATCATCAATAGATTAATAGAAAAATAAACGAACTTAGATAATTCACTATCTGAATGCTGCATGGACATGCCGGTCCAAAAAGCGATCACGCCAAATATGTAGATCCAAAAGGCATAATCGGCCTTGTTCCTTGATCGAATATCAATCCAGAACGCTAAGGCGATCATGAGTAACCCAGTATACATAGAGATAATTTTTCTGAGTGCCCACCCTGGGTCTTCGCCAGAAATCATCACCGATATATCCATGGTTAAATACCATAAGGTCACCGCCATAGGCATCATTAAAAATGGGTATTTATATTTCCACGCTAGAATAGCGCCTACGGCTAATGTGCTTAGCTCCATAAACAGCCAATGCCACTTTATAACCCGATGATAATCCCGGTACGTGCTTTCATCTGGCCAAACCCCTAAAGCATGTTGTAAACCATAAACGGCGATTGGGGTCATACAGATAACAAAGGTGCCGCAGATACCGGCAGGTATTGGGTACCCTTTCTCTCCAAATACGTTAGCTAGCTTAATACCAATTAATGCGTAAAATGCAGATATCCAGAAGATACCGACACCGCCAAATGATTCCCACCCCAAGTTCATAAAAAGGGTCATGGCGCCTATGGCAATCATGCCTCCCACATAATAAAGAACATGGGTGAAATCAAAACTTGGGCCAGTCTCAGGCTGATTTTTTAAGAAATCGAATAATTTATTAGACTGATCAGTAGTTAAAATATTTTCATTCACTGCGTCTTCAAGACTTTTCCGGGTCAACTTCAAACTAGACCTCCTTTTCGTGTTTCCTTCTAACCCAAGCAAGGTCAAAACATCATATTCTATATTTTGTCACGCAGGATGGTTCCTTTCAAGCTACCAGCGGATACGCTTTCTAACAATAATCGCTAGGACTAGTGTATTTTTAAGCCCCAGCCACACAGGAGCGCCATACACTTCACCGCTGGCTCTGCCACATACTTATAGTAGGAATCCGCCAAATTAATAACTAATACGTAGGTAACGAATTTTATCTTCTACACTATAAAAGAGTATTTTTTAGATAGGGGCAGACTGTGCTTAAAGTCATAATAGCGAGTATTTTATTTTTATTCGCTACAAACAGCTTT
>JAPYOO010000012.1 GCA_029938135.1 Bermanella sp.
GAAATAAAGGCAGCTGAGGCCTGACCTCGCAGCTTTCAGTTAGAAGAGGGGCACATAGTGGCCCTCTTCAAACGACTAAATACCCGCTGTACATTTTCTACTCTGTAAACAAGATTCTTTATTGCTACGAATTAACGCACTTCGTCCTTTCATGCTAAAATCACCATATATTTATTTACTTGCAAGCATCCCCCGTCATGTTACGAATTAATGAACTAATTAACTTGGCCCTTTAACGTTACGAATTAACGCACATCTTCTATTCATGCTAAAATCAGCTGTATATTTATTTACCTGCAAGCATCCCCGTCATGTTACGAATTAATGAACTCAAGCTGCCTTTAAATCACACTGATGAAGACCTAACGGCTGCCATTGTTGAAAAATTAGCGATCGAATCGGAGCAGTTAGTAAGCTTTAGTGTCTTTAAACGCAGCTACGATGCTCGCCAAAAAAACAGTATCTTGCTTATTTATCAACTGGATGTGGTGGTGGACCAGGCGCTTGAGGCCAGTGTTTTGAGCAAACAACCCAAACAAGCGTTGGTGCGATTAAGCCCTGATACCGATTATTACCAGGTGGCGTCTGCCGCAACCGACTTCCCAGGCGTGGATCAACAACGTCCACTGGTTATTGGATTTGGCCCTTGTGGCATTTTAGCGGCTTTGTTGTTGGCACAAATGGGGCTTAAACCCATAGTGTTAGAACGTGGCCAAGATGTTCGTCAGCGCACCAAAGATACCTGGGGTTTGTGGCGCAACGGTAAACTAAATACCGAGTCTAACGTGCAATATGGTGAAGGCGGTGCCGGCACCTTTTCTGATGGTAAGTTATACAGCCAAGTAAAAGACAAGCGTCATTTGGGCCGCAAGGTGCTTACTGAGTTTGTGATTGCGGGTGCCCCCGAAGAAATTATGTATGTAAGCAAACCCCACATAGGTACCTTTAAATTGGTGACGATGGTGGAAAACATGCGTGCCGAAATTACTCGCTTGGGTGGTGAAATTCGGTTTGATCAAAAAGTTGAGACCATTCACCGTGAAGCAAGTGAGGATGCTAATAATAATGGGCAGGGGCAAGTAACCGGGGTGACGTTAAAAAATGGCGATACCTTACACAGCCGTCATATTGTTTTGGCCATTGGCCATAGTGCGCGCGACACTTTCCAAATGCTGCTAGATCAAGGGGTGTACATAGAGCCTAAACCTTTCTCTATTGGCTTTCGTATTGAACATCCTCAGTCCATTATTGATCAGGCTCGCTTCGGTAAAAATGCGGGCAATGAAATTTTGGGTGCGGCTGATTATAAACTGGTGCATCACTGTAAAAATGATCGCAGTGTTTATAGTTTTTGCATGTGTCCAGGCGGCACGGTAGTGGCGGCGACTTCCGAAGAAGGCTGCGTGGTGACCAATGGCATGTCGCAATACTCGCGTAACGAACGCAACGCTAACGCGGCCATTGTAGTGGGCATTGAACCTGAGCGAGATTACCCTCAGCACATATTGGCAGGCATCGATTTACAGCGAGCACTTGAAAAAAAGGCCTACGAATTGGGTGGTAAAGATTACAGTGCGCCGGCACAACTTGTAGGGGATTTCTTAAAAGACAAAGCCTCTACTGAGCTGGCAAGTGTTGAGCCATCGTATAAGCCGGGTATTACTTTAGGAAACTTAAGCGCTGCACTGCCTGACTTTGCTATTGAAGCCATTCGTGAGGCGATTCCTGCGTTTAATAAAAAGATTAAAGGCTTTGCCATGGATGACGCCATTTTAACGGGGGTAGAAACCCGTACGTCATCACCTATTTGTATTAAGCGTGATAAAGATTTTCAGAACTTAAATACACGTGGTTTATATCCAGCCGGTGAAGGCGCGGGTTACGCAGGAGGTATTTTATCGGCGGGCATAGATGGTATTAAAGTGGCTGAGGCACTGGCGTTAGATTTATTAAACGTTAAAGCGGATTAAATTATCGAAAGAGCTTAGCCAATAGCGAGTGCCGTTGGCTAAGCGTAACATTACTTATAAAAGCTAGAGCGTCCTTCAGGCTGCAGGCGAAAACGCTTATAACCCCATTGATATTGCTCGGGGCAATCTAGAATACAATCTTCAATACTTTGGTTAAGCGCAGTTGCCGACACCACCGCATCTTCATTACGAATCTCTTCATTGGCCGGTTTTAATACCACCGCATAATTACCATCGTCTAAACGCTTGGCATAGCAACACAGTAAGTAGGCAGGTGTCTTTCTTGCTAAGTCCCCGATAAGTTTACCGGTTAATGCAGGCTGTCCAAAGAAAGGAGCATATACGCCGCTTTTTACACTGGGCTCTTGATCGGGCAATACTGCAATCACGCCTTTTTTCTTCAGTAATTTAAATAATGACAATACCCCACGTTTGTCGGCAGGTACCAATCCCACATCGACCCGTTTGCGGGTGTTAAAAATAAACTTGTTAAGGGCAGGGATCTTTGTGGGTTTATACATTACGGTCATGAACAGGTGCTGGCGGAAAAAGTGATTTAACAATTCCCAGTTTCCCAAATGCGGGGCAATAAGAATAATGCCGTTGTCATCATTAAGCGCTTGTTGTAAATGCTCCATGCCCTCAACCTGAGTGATGAGCTTATTTACTTTAGGAATGGGCCACATCCACGACATGCCCATTTCAGCATAGGTTTTACCCAACGCAATGAGGCTTTTTTTAGCTTTTTGTGCGCGCTGTTCAGGGCTTTCTTCAGGGAAGCATAACTTTAAGTTAATCATGGCCACTTTGGCTGTTGAACTGCGGCTGTGCCATAACCCTAAACCAATTAACCAGCCCAGCCCATGGGCGGCGGGTAGCGGTAAAAATGATACTAAACGAATCAGACCAATTATTAGATATATTGCTGCACTTTTCACAAATCATCTCCTATGTGTCGGCGTAGAATACGCATTTTAACGGCTTATTAATATAGTTTGTGTGGATTTACAGTGACTTACACACAGAGCAATTACCCGCTTGGCTTGCTATTATGGCGTTAACTACTTATGACGCTAAATTTAAGATGACAAAATCAAGTGTAAGCCTGGGCATTACCAACCCTAAAAGCCCGACCAACATGGGTATCGTGATGCGCGCGGCAGGCTGTTTTCAAGTGGATTCTATTTTTTATACCGGTGAACGTTATGCTAAAGCGGCCCGTTTCCATACCGATACCCACAAAACCAGTCAAAAAATCCCTTTAACAGGGGTGGATACTTTAGTGGGCTGTGTGCCCAAGCATGTGAAAGTGATATGTGTGGAATTGGTAGAGGGCGCGATTTCGTTACCTGATTTTGAACACCCTCAAGATGCTATTTATATCTTTGGCCCAGAAGACGGCTCGATTAAACAAGATGTATTGGATCAAGCGGATGCCGTGGTCTATATTCCGACGGTGGGTTGCTTAAATCTAGCCGCTACTGTGAATGTATTGTTGTATGACCGTTTGGCAAAATCTGAAAACCGTATTGGTGGCGACGCGTTAATTCGCAGCAGTCGCGACATAAAAAATAATACCAAAATGGCCTAAAAGAGATCTAAGTATCGATTCATCGCAGCGTTTAAAACGGTTACTAAAACAAGATCCCGCACGGATGAGGCTATTAAAATTAGTGGCCGCATTAAAGCTGCCCGATGTTTGGGTGGCGGCTGGATTTGTACGTAATATGGTATGGGATGATCTTCATGATAAGCCCGGTCAACCGCTAAATGATGTGGACGTTTTATTCTTTGACCCCGCGGATATTGAAAACAGGAGCGCGCAAGCCGCAATGCTTACGTTAGGTGAGTGGGCACCCGAGGTAAATTGGCAGGTAAAAAATCAAGCCTTCATGCATATAAGAAACCAAGATACGCCTTATCAAAGCAGCTCAGACGCCATGACGTATTGGCCAGAAAAAGAGACAGCAGTGGCGGTGTGTGTGGGTGAAGAAGGACAAATAATAGTGAGTGCGCCCTTTGGTTTAAACAGTCTTTTTAGGGGGCATGTTAGCCACAACCCTAAACGGGATAAAAGTGTGTATTTGCAGCGAATAGGCGATAAAAAGTGGTTGTCTATCTGGCCCAAATTAAGGTTGATGCATACCTAACACCGGCTTCAGAGCGATTGATCAAGCGTAAATACTTAGCGCATACTCAAAGAGGTTAGTCTTAAGATTTTGGCGTGTTATGGCTGCATGTCCTACACTAATTTAAGTCTTTATCGTTTAAATTAGGAGTGGATTATGAGTGATCACGTGTACAAAAAAGTCGAAATCACCGGCAGTTCTGCCATTGATATGGAGGATGCGGTGAAAAATGCGGTGGCTAAGTGCAGCCAATCCATCAATAATTTAGATTGGTTTGAGGTCACAGAGACCCGTGGTCATATTAAGGATGGCAAAGTGGCGCATTGGCAGGTGACGGTTAAAATTGGTTTCAGATTAGATTAATCTAGGCCATTTTGGGGTTGCAAGGGAAACACTCATGCAGTCATTACTTCCCTTCAATCCACTGCTGAAGTTTTTCTTCTAAATGCATGATGTTTAGCGGCTTTGTTAGGTAGTCGTCCATGCCCGAGTCTAAGCACTTCTCACGATCGCCTTTCATGGCGTTGGCGGTCATGGCAATGATAGCTACGTTTTTATACTGCTTACCGGCAAGTCCCTTACGTATATTGCGGGTGGTTTCATAACCGTCCATAACCGGCATTTGGCAATCCATTAAAATAGCCGAATAAGCGGGGTTTTGATTCAGCATATTAATGGCTATCTTGCCATTTTCTGCGGTATCTATACTGTAACCAAATTCTTCCATAATGCATTTAGCCACTTCTTGGTTAATAAGATTGTCTTCTACCAATAAAAGTTTTTTAGTGTCGGATTTTAAAGACTGTAAATTCGCTTCGGTGACTAGACCGTGGGTTTCTTCAAATGCCTTTCCGTGATCAATTATAATGGCCAAAGCCCGGTGTAAATCCATATTAATAACCGGTTTATTAAGAACCCCAGATAAACCCAATATTTTCATTTCACTTGTAGGCATATCAAGCACCAAAGACGTCATGAGTAAAAAATAAGTTTGTTTAAATTGTCTTTTTTCTTGCAGTCGCTTTAATAAATATAGGCCGTCTTCGCCTGGCATTTGCATGTCTAGAATAACGACTCGGTACTTATTGTCATCACTTATTATTTTGTCCCATGCTGATTTCGGACCAGAGGAAAACTCTACATTGGCACCCCAGGATGTTAAAAGTCCACCAATAACTTCGCAGTTAGTTTGATTGTCGTCCACCACTAATATAGCGGTGTCATTTAAAGATATATGAGGCAATTCTGTCTGTTGCTGTATATCAGACTTTGGTAAGTCTAGTGCGAACCAAAATTGACTGCCTTGATCTGTGTTACTTTCAACGCCAATGTCTCCGCCCATTAGATCACACAGTTGCTTGCTAATAGAAAGCCCTAGCCCGGTGCCTCCGTATTCTCGGGTTGTACTGCCATCAACTTGAGTGAATTTATTAAATAGGTTTTGTATTTTTTCTTGAGGAATACCTATGCCAGAATCTTTTATTTCAAAGTGAATGCGGTCATTGTCGGTGGGCTTTACTGTTAAATGTATTTCACCCTTACTGGTAAATTTTAAGGCATTACCACATAAGTTGGTGATAATTTGCCTAAGTCGAGTAGGATCGCCGCTGACAATGTTAGGCAGGTTTTTGTCCAGCTCTACAATGTACTCCAAATTTTTTTCATGCACGCGATAAGCAAACGCTTCGGAGAATTCGCTGATTAATTTAATTAAATCAAATTCTATGGTTTCCAATTCAAGTTTACCGGCTTCAATTTTAGAAAAATCTAAAATATCATTAATTAAAATGAGTAGTGACTCGGCGCTGTTATGAGCTAATTGAGCATAGCGCTCTTGTTGAGGATCTTGATCGGTGCGAATCAATAAATTAAGCATGCCCAATACGCCATTCATGGGCGTGCGAATTTCGTGAGACATGTTGGCTAAAAACTCACTTTTGGCGATGTTGGCTTGATCGGCTTCAATGGCAAGTACCTCTGCTTTAGCCACAGCATCATGAAGATTGTGCTCGGATATTTTTTTGTGAGTGATGTCAGTTTGAACTTCGATAAGTTCTTTTACATTACCGTCACCATCTTTAATAGCTTGAATATCAATTGAAACCCAATACTCTTGTCCGTTCTTGTGGTAAACAAGTAACTCTTCGTGCACATCCTCACCTTTGGCGATTTTTTCTGCTAGATATTCGATGGTATCTATATCTGAGTTTTTTCCATTTAAAAAATCGGCTAATTTTTTTGTTTTAATCTCTTTAAGATTATAACCGCTGATACGCGTAAAGGCATCATTAACCCATTTTATGTGCCCCTGTGGGTCACAAATAATAACGGCATTGTTGGTGCTGCTGGCCACTAAAGCTAATTGTCTAAGTTGGTCCTCATTGTTTTTTTGCTCAGTTTGATCCCAATTAACTCCTATTACTCTCTCCACTTCACCCGCCTCGTTGAGGCTCATGCTGGCATGGGCATTTATGTGACGAATGCCTTTTGTTGTGTGGTTGATTCTAAAGTCACCAACATAGTTACACTTATTTTCAATTGCTTGATTCAATGAATTTGAGGCAGCCTCAATGTCATCAATATGTACTTTGTCGGACCAATCTTGAAGTGAGTGGGTGAAGGTTTCTTTTGCGCTGCCAAAAATACTAAACATTTCATCGTTCCAGTTTAGTTTTTGTTCACTAAGATCAAAGGTCCAAACGCCCATATTTACAGATTCAGTGGCGATACTTAAAATTTCATTACTGGCACTCACTTGGTCTCGATATTTGGCCAGTTTCTTTTCGGCTTCTTTTCTTTCGCAGATGTCGCGTACAAATGCCATGTAACCTATTAAATTATTGTTTTTATCATGAATGGGCCCTCCAACGGTTTCAGATGGAAATAAAGAGTTATCTTTTCTACGGTAACAAGTTTCAAATATTTTAGCGTTAGAGGTGGTGCTGTCGCTATAGGTGTTCTTGCCAGCATCTTTATAGGCTTCTTCATTCTCATATAAGAAATTGGTATTTTTTCCAATGACGTCTTTACTTGCGTAGCCAAACGTTTTACAGAAAGCAGGGTTTACAATTTTAATAATACGTTCGGGCGTGGTGATGATCATTGCCTCTGGTGCATCATTAATAATGCCTTCCAATAACCCCTTCTGTTCGATGGACTCTTGCTGAGCCTGATACAACGCGGTCACATCTAAAAGGCAGGCAATGGTGTAACGGGCCTGATCAACTTCAAATCCAGATAGTGAAAGTTTAACTTTTATGGGCGTACCTTCTCGATTGATGATGTCGATTACCGATTCATGTTGCGCCAAACTTATCTCAGAGCTGTCAGTATGCACCTTCGTATAGGCTTCAAAAGCGTTATGAAAACTTAATCCGAAAATATTTTTTACTGTTTTCCCTAATAAGTCAGCCTCCTTGTACTGGGTAATGGATTGAATTTCATTGTTGGCTAATACTATGCCCGCGTTATCATCTATTTCAATTAGCCCAACGGGTGCGTTGGTTAATATGGATAGTGTTCTTTTTTTGATTGCTTGATTGGAGAGTTCAAAACCCTGGCGCTCAATTAAACGTAATTTTAGTTGATGTAAGGCTTGGGCTATCTCACCCAGTTCATCATTATGTTCGCGGTAACTTATGTCTGTGCTTAAATGCCCGGACGATATTTGTAGTAACTGAATTTTTAATTGGTTAATGGTTAGCAGTAATGTGCCGACCATGCGCCAAGCTAACCAAATAGCTAAGGCCAAAGCTAACGCCATGACTAACGAGACAGTTAGTTGCAGATCTTGATTACGTTGATTAATGTGCTCAATTATTTTTTCGTCATAAAGGATTACGGCCTGCGAAATATCATCCAACAACTCCAGTAATGTCACTAAGTTAATAGAAATATGCTGTTCTATTTCATCTTTAAGAGCAAGCTTAGCCTGGTGTATTTGAATTTTAAGTAAGGCCTGCTGTTGTAAAGCGGTAATGGATTTCACAGGAGCCCCATTAATTGCAGACAGTTGTTTTATGGTTGACGTTAAATGTTGAAATAACACAGGGTTAACTTGGCTTGAGCCCTCTAGGTAGGTCGCCAGTTTGATATTAAATTCAGAAAGCTGATGGCTCGCAGTGAACACAGCAGCTGCCAAACTAGGTTGTAGCTTAACTTGCGCTAACATTTGTTGATGTAGAGAGGCGCGAATTCTTTCAAGCTCTTGCGCGCTAAGTGTTTGTATATCGATTGATGGTGAAAATTGCTTGATGAGGGCATTAAACTTTAGATTGGTTGCAGACGATAGCTGCTCAATATGCGATATGGTCGCTATGAAAATAGCGGCATGATTGGGAGTGTCGGCGTCATTGTGGCTTAAATTGCTTTTTTGAAAGTTAACGATGCCTTCCACCTGATTAAGGAAATGTGAAAAGCGTAAACTTAAGCTGTTAATAGGCGTGTTAAGGCTTTGCTGCAATAAATGCTGGGCGTTTAATATATGCCCGCCAATGCCTTGGTTGGCCAGTACCAAAGATTCAATTAACTGAGTGTTTTTTTCAACAGATTGAGTAACCGATTGCCCTAAACGCAGGTAAACCAAGGCCGACAGAATGGCGCTGATCACCAAAATGGAAAAGGCAAAATAGATTTTTTGCTTGATAGAAAGTGTTAATGCCATTAAAAATTCCGAGCCTAAACCAGTAGGTGCCTGCGGAAGGCACCCTTAATTAGTGTAGACAATAGGCTCGGTTAAGGCGGGCTTTTTACGGTTTAACCACTCGTTGACCCAGGGTTGCGTCAAACTCCATAAATTGGCCGTCGCGTATGACGCCCAATTTAATGATGTCTCCTGGCATTAGGTCGGCAATTTGGCGCATGGTCGCGGTGCCTTTATCGGCTTCTAGGCCATTAAAGTGGGTGACAATATCGCCATTTTTAAGGCCTGCCAGCTGTGCTGGGCCATTTTGTGCCACTCCCACTACAACTTGGCCGGTGAGCTGTTCGGGGATGCCAAATACTTGTTTAAGTTGCTCGGTAAGCTCTTGGGTTTCTAATCCCAGCCAGCCACGTACTACCTGACCGTGTTGCAGTAAGTCACTTACCACGGTTAGGGCGTGTTCAAGAGGGATGGCAAAACCAATGCCTTGATTGATGCCGGATTTAGTATAAATAGCGGTATTAATGCCCACTAATTCTCCGTACGCATTAACCAGAGCGCCACCTGAGTTACCTGGATTTACCGCCGCATCGGTTTGAATAAAGTCTTCATAGGTACTGATGCCCAGCTCGTTACGGCCAGTGGCACTGACAATCCCCATGCTGACGCTTTGGCCCACGCCAAAAGGGTTGCCTATGGCCAGGGTGATATCGCCCACTTGCATATGAGGGTTTTTGGCAAAGGTAATCACCGGTAAATCATGCATTTGAATCTTTAACAGGGCGATATCGGTCTCGGGGTCTTTGCCAATGACTTGAGCGTTAACAGTGCGGCCATCTTGTAAGGCCACCAATATTTCATCAGCGCCTTCTATAACATGATTATTGGTAACAATAAGCCCATCTGCCCCCAATATAACGCCCGATCCCAAACTGTTTTGAATACGATTTTTAGGAATGGGGGCGCGCTCAAAAAAGCGTTTAAAAAACGGCTGGTTCATGAGCGGATGGCTGCGTTGGCGAATGGTTTTACTGGTGTAAATATTCACCACCGCAGGAGCGGCTCGCTCCACGGCGCTTGCATAAGAATAGGGGCCCGTGTTTGACGGGTTAGAGATCTTTTGGGGGATAAAATGCAATATCAGGCTGGCCAAGACTAAGCCCATTAAAATAGACCAGGATAAAAAACCGGGTTTTTGCATATTAATAATTGCCTTTTATGCTAAATCTTTGAGAATACCCCGTAGTTTACTGAAGTGGTGATGGGATATGAAGCTTAATGCTATCACTATGCGCCATAGCAAACATATTTCAGTCGTTTAAATTACACTGGTTTATTTAATGGTGGTGGAAATGAAACTTAACGAATTAGTGACTTATTTAAATGGTCAGCTGCAAATAGGCCAATTCAAAGACTATTGCCCTAATGGCTTGCAAGTGGAAGGTAAAAGCGAGGTAAAGCGCATAGTGACAGGGGTGACAGCCTGCCAGTCTTTAATTGATGTGGCCATTGAAAAACAAGCCGATGCCATACTGGTACATCATGGTTATTTTTGGAAAGGGGAAAACGAGGCCATTACTGGCATTAAAAAACAACGTATTCAATCTTTGCTTAAACATGACATTAGCTTGTTGGCGTATCACTTACCGCTTGATAGCCACAGTGACTGGGGTAATAACGTGCAATTGGCGCGCGTTTTAGATTTTGATATTAGCGGCCCCATAGATCCAAGCGATGAGCGTGTACCTGGATTTATAGGGCGTTTAAAGACGCCTATGACCGCCCTTGAGTTAAGCCAGCATATTCAGCTTAAATTGAACCGAGCCCCTATGCATATTGGGGAAGAGGATGATCTAGTGCAAACCATCGCGTGGTGCACCGGTGGCGCACAATCTTATATGCAGTACGCCATTGATGCCGGCATAGATGCCTTTTTAACCGGTGAAATAAGCGAGCCCAGTGTGCACAATGCGCGGGAATCGGGTACCCATTTTTATGCCGCTGGCCATCACGCAACCGAGCGTTACGGCGCTAAGGCCTTGGGTGAACACTTGGCAGACGAGTTTTCCCTAGAGGTTGAATTTGTAGACATAGATAACCCAGTGTAACCCAGTGCAATACGGCTGATCCGCCTCGGCAGTTGACCCTTCCATATATGGACTAAGCTTAAGCCCAAGTACCTCATCGAGTGCAAAAGGGGCATTAGGCTTGGGTTCACCCTGCAAAAAATTATCTTGTTTATGTTTACTGTGCTGCCTGATGTGTTTAAGCGCCTGTCGGTGGCAACCAGACCCCATCAAGATAGGCATTCTTCATTCCTTAACGGGCACCATGGCCATTAGTGAGCAGCCCGTTGTGGACGCCACCATAATGGCCATAGATGAAATTAATGCCCGCGGCGGCGTGCTGGGTCGGCCCCTGCAAGCCGTAGTGGTGGATGGCAAGTCAGATTGGCCAAGCTTTGCGCAGGGGGCCAGACGGCTAATACAAGAGCAAAAGGTGAGTGTCATTTTTGGTTGCTGGACCTCGGCCAGCCGCAAAGAAGTGAAGGTGGTGGTGGAGCAACTTGATCACTTGTTGTTTTACCCGGTGCAATATGAAGGGTTGGAGCAATCCAACAATATAATCTACACCGGCTCTGCCCCCAATCAGCAAATTGCGCCAGCAGTAAAGTGGAGTGTAGACAACTTGGGTAAGCGGGTGTTTTTAGCAGCATCCGACTATGTGTTTCCTCGTGCCGCCAATACGCTCATTAAAAAACAATTGATTGCCCTAGGTGCCACCTTAGTAGGAGAGTCTTATGTGGTGTTGGGCAGTCATCAACTGGATGAGATGACAGATGCCATCGCCAATAGCCGCGCAGATGTGGTTCTAAATACCATTAATGGCGATAGCAACCGCACTTTTTTTAAACGCCTTAAAGAAAAAAACATTTCCACTCCGGTGCTCTCGTTTAGTATTGCTGAAGATGAATTACAGCATTTTGATATGAACTCTATGCAGGGGCATTACGCCGCCTGGAGTTATTTTCAGAGTATCGACAGCGCGGAAAATAAAAAATTTGTAAATAGATTTAAAAGAATGTATGGCCGCCACCGCACCACCAGTGCGTCCATGGAGGCCGCTTATCTAGGGGTGCATTTATGGGCCGTGGCCGCTGAAAAAGCACAGTCGAGCGAGCCAAGTGTATTAAGAACGGCGTTAAAAGGCCAAGTGTTTAATGCCCCGGAAGGGCAGGTCACTGTGAGCGCGGTGAATAATCATTTATTTAAGGCTCTGTACATCGGGAAAATTCAACCCAGCGGCCAGTTTAAGATTGTTTGGAGTGATCCCGAGCCCATTCAACCCATTCCTTTTCCGTTATATGAAACCCGCTATACTTGGGAAAATTATCTTAATAATTTATATCTTGGCTGGGGTGGTCACTGGGCAAAGGTGAACGACGATGTTGGTTTATAAATGAGCATTCGATATAAATTAATGCTGGCCTTCCTATTGATGAGCTTTATATCCGTAGGAATTGTGGCATTTATTTCTATTAATAACGCTACCAAGACCATCCATCAGGAAGTGGAAAGCGCGTTAAATAATATTGTGGATGATAAGCTGCACAGTATTTACGACTATATAAGCAGCAAGGAAATTGCGGTGGCCACCGCCGCCGATTTACCTGTGGTGGCCAGCGCCATGAAGGACTTAACCCAAGCATTTATTTATGGCATCAAAAGCTCGCAATACCTGCACAATGATAATAAATATCGTAAGGCGTTAAATAGATTACGAGGCCGTTATAACAGCTATGATCTGTTTTTAATTTCTGCGCAGGGCGATATTGTTTTTAGCGTGATACATGAAGATGATTTTTCCACTAATTTAATTTCCGGTCCTTATCAGCATAGTCAGTTAGCCAAAGTATATAGCCGTGCCGCCACTTTGTTAGAAACCCATGTGTCGACGTTTGAACCCTATAGTCCATCACAATGGCGCAGGAAAACCTCAACTATTAAAGACGAACGCCATATCGGTAAGGGCATGGGCAGTGAACAGCACAGTGCTTTTGTGGCAGCGCCTGTATTTCATGAAGAGCGGTTTCTGGGGGTGCTGGCCATTCAGCTTAATAGTAATGATTATTATCACCTCACGGAAGATTACATCGGTATCAAACACAGTGGTGAAGTGGTTATAAGCCAGTTAAAAGATAATCGGGCCATGATTATTGCCCCCTTGCGACATGTACCGGATGCCGCCTTTAATCTGTCTTTTGAGTTGGGCAGTAAACATGCACTGCCCATTCAATTGTCGGCATCTGGCCAGCGAGGTTCGGGTTTATCTTTGGGGTATGAGGACACAAATATCTTAGCCGCCTGGCGCTATATTCCAGAGTTAAAATGGGGGGTGGTGGTAAAAATTGATTCCAGTGAAGCCTTTGCATCCGCCGAAAACCTTAAATGGAACTTTATCTATGTGGGCGCTGCCATCGCGTTATTTTCCACCGTATTTGCTTTGTTCATTGCCTTTCGTATTTCTCGGCCGTTACTGCTGTTGGCCGAAGCGACTAAGGGCATTGCACGGGGGGATTATGATCAACGCATAAATATTGAGTCATCTGATGAGATAGGTCACCTAGCTAAATCCTTTAACCAGATGCTGCAGGCTCGTCAAAGCTATGAACAAACTCTTGAGAAAAAGGAAGCCCAATTAAGGGGCGTTTTTGAATCGGTAGCCGATGGCATTATCACCATCGACGTGCAAGGAAGGGTACAAAGTTTTAATCCTTCAGCGGCTAAAATGTTTGGTTATTCAGCTCATGAAGTAATAAATAAAGATATCACTATGTTAATGCCAATTTCCTACCGTGAACGCCACATAAAAGGATTGCAGGGTTACTTAAGGAGTGGCGAGAAAAAAATTATCGACCGGACGTTGGAAATGGAAGGTTTACGAAAAAATGGCGATATTTTTAGCTTGGAATTATCCATCCGTGAAATAAAGCTGGATGGTGATCATTATTTCACGGCCAGTGCCCGTGATATTACCGAGCGCAAACAGACCGAACAATCCCTGGCCGAAAGCGCCAAGCAGCTTGAGCTGGTGATAGAGAATACCGGCGTGGGTATTTGGGATTGGCAGGTGCAGGCAGATGAGATCATTTTCAATGAACGTTGGGCTCAAATTGTAGGTTATACCTTGGCCGAAATTGAACCCATTAAAAATGAAATATGGCAGTCTCTTACCCACCCTGATGATTTTATAGAATCCACAAAATTACTTAAGCAACATTGGCGTAAAGAAAGCAAAACGTATACGGCAGAGGCCCGCATGCGACATAAAAAAGGCCACTATGTTTGGATAATGGACACCGGCCGGGTGGTGGAGTGGCAATCGGATGGCAAACCCAAGCGCATGATTGGCACCCACATTGACATCAGCAAACGAAAAAAATCTGAGGCACAGATCATTGAAGCCAAAGAAATTGCCGAACAGGCAGTGCACGCAAAAAGTGAATTTTTGGCCAGCATGAGTCATGAAATTCGTACCCCTATGAACGGTGTCTTGGGCATGTTGGGTTTGTTGCTAAATACTAAATTAACCTCCGAGCAATTGCATCAAGCTAAGATTGCCCAGGGCAGTGCCAAATCTTTATTGACGTTAATAAACGATATCCTAGATTTCTCCAAAGTGGACGCAGGAAAACTGGAGCTGGAATACCTAGACTTTAATTTACGCGAGATGTTAGGTGAATTTGCCGAAGCCATGGGGCATCAGGCGCAAGGGAAAAACCTAGAGCTGATACTGGACACCACTCATATTTATGAGTCCACCGTTAAAGGAGACCCTGGGCGCTTACGGCAGATACTTACTAATATTGTCAGCAACGCCATTAAGTTTACCCAGCAAGGGGAGGTTCTGATTCAAATTCGCCTTGATTCATTTAGTGA
This sequence comes from Bermanella sp., assembly GCA_029938135.1. Taxonomy (GTDB): domain Bacteria; phylum Pseudomonadota; class Gammaproteobacteria; order Pseudomonadales; family Oceanobacteraceae; genus Bermanella. The sequence continues at coordinate 14,681 of JAPYOO010000012.1, forward strand.
TGATCAATGGCGGCTCAATTGCAGTGTTCGCGATACCGGCATCGGCATTGCCCCTGACAAAATTTCCAAATTATTTGAATCCTTTAGCCAGGTGGATGCCTCCACCACGCGGGAGTATGGCGGCACTGGATTGGGGTTGGCCATAGTGAAAAGATTGTGTGAGCTGATGCAAGGGGATATTCAGGTAAGCAGTAAACCCGGACAAGGCAGTTGTTTTACCCTGAATGTGTTGCTGCAAAAAAGTCATCAATCCCAAAGTGTTTTGCCTCAACTAGATGTGTCAAAGCTGAATTTATTGATAGTGGATGATAATCAAACTAACCGGGAAGTGTTAAGGGGGCAGTTGGAGCATTGGGGCGCGAAGGTGAGCGAGGCGGCCAGTGGTCAGCAGGCTCTTGATATTTGCCGGCAGCGTCTGCAAAACAATCATGAAAGCTTGTTTGATATTGCTTTTCTGGATTTTCAGATGCCCGGCATGGACGGCGCCGAATTGGCAAGCAAGTTCAAAGAAAATGCTAACTTTAAAGGGATGAAACTGATCATGATGACGTCCATGGGAAAAATGGGAGACGAACACTATTTTTCCCAGTTGGGTTTTAGCGCCTATTTTCCCAAGCCTGCCACCACCACCGATCTATTTGAGGCCTTGGCTGTAGTGGCGGAGGGCAAGGATGCACTTAAGCAAGCAAGCCCATTAGTGACCCATGGTTATTTGCAAACCCTGCAGCACCCACAACAAGAGCAGGCTCAACAGGCGGCTAAAAGCGCCCTGCACCATGCTCGTATCCTATTGGTAGAAGATAACCAAATTAATCAGATGGTGGCCGAAGGGATTTTAGAAGGCAGTGACCTGCAGGTTGATATCGCCGCTAATGGTTTGGAAGCCATTCACAGTTTACAACAAGCCCCCAAAGAGAGCCCCTACGATTTAGTATTAATGGATTGCCAAATGCCGGAAATGGATGGTTATGAAGCTACTCGTCAAATTCGACAGGGGGTTGCTCTTGAGCACAATGCCAAAATTCCCATTATTGCCATGACCGCCAACGCCATGGCTGGGGATCGCGACAAGTGCCTGGCGGCCGGTATGGATGACTATTTGTCAAAACCCATCAGTGCCAAGCTGTTGCTGGCCAAATTACAGGAATGGCTAGTACAAGGGTCACGCTAATCGCTCTCCGTTACGTACTCCAATATCCAATTGGGCATCTGTTGAGCAGAACCAAAGTGTTCCAGCAGTTTAAAACACACACTGGGGTGGTCCTGCTGGGCCTGGTTTAACAGTTTGGGTAAATCTTGCGCCACATGAAAACCCTGGGCTAAAAAATAGGGCATTAATACGATGTGATCGCAGCCCAAGGCCACCAGTTCATGGAGGCTGGTGGCCGGTTTAGGATCCGCTAATTCCAGAAAGCAATGGCGTACATGGCTGAAGTCGGCAGATTGCTGTGCAATGTTATTGCTTAATTGGGCAATTTCTGTGGTGGAGCTGGCCTTGCGGCTGCCATGAACAATTAATAACAGGGCTTTCATGCAGAGGTTTTACTCATGAGAGGGCGTGCTGATATAGCAGCGCCTAATGACAATCATTTTACCTTTTTGCATGCTCTTAGGCTAATTATCCCAGCCGTGATCAGATTCCCTTATATTACAGAGGCATAGGCCGTTCCGGTGAGCCACTAATTCAGGTAAAGTGGTGGGCTTTATTTTGTCACATTGGTATCACTAATTGTATGTTTTTTGAACAAGGCCGCAGTCAGTTTTTTCGCCCACTCACCAGCAAGTATCGCGAGCAAATGGTGGAGTGTTTGCGTGAGCTGTATAAACAGCTTTTCTCTAGCTCCCATGCGGGAAGTAGTGAGTATGGTCAGGCCTTAAGCCGCGAGGCCGTAATTAACATTTTTAGTGAAGCTTTAGTGCGTGCTCCGGTTATTCAAGCGGAAGACGAAGAAGACGAAAGCCGCTTTAAAAGTCACCGAGAGCTGGCGGGTTTCATTCTTAATAATATGATTGAACACGGTTGGATGGAAAAGCAGGTAGACGAAGCCACGTTGCAATCCAGTTTTAACTTCACCCGCTGGGGGCGCCAATTTGTTGAGCCCTTCATGGAAGGCTACGGAGCGGTACAAGTAGCCCGTCATCGTAATACACGTAATGTACGTAATGCGCTTGAAAGCTTTTTAGAGCACGGCGAAGTATATGATTTATTAGATGCCTTTGAATTTAGTGAGCGCATCATCAGTGACTTCACCGATGTGATCAGTGAACTGGATGAGCGTAAACGGGATTTAGTACGTGAAATCGACGGTCAAATGTTGGCACAAAAAGCCAGTGAGCAATTCTTTGATTTTATGGAAAAACGTTTCCAACCTGATTTGTCGGTACGTTTGTCAGCCGATAACGTTGAAAAATACCGCAGTCAAATTAGCGAAATTATCCAGCAGATTCGTCTAGCCCCTAATGATTTTAAAGCACGTGCCGAAAAACGCCTGCGTGAATTATTGCCAGAGCAAGTTCAAGGCAACGCATCATTATTGTGGTCAGTGTTAGATGATATCGAACACAGATTAAAAAGTGCCTGTGAACATATTTTGCCATTGGTGCGTAAAGCACTGCAAAACTTCACTAAGCGAGCCGATATTATTATTCGCCAAATGAGTTATTTGGCCAGCCAAAAAAATAATGATGTTGTGGCGGTGTGCAAGCAATTATCGGGTTTGTCTGTGGATGAACAAAATGAACAATTGGCACGGGTTTCCATGTTAATGGCCGTGCCTAAGTTAGGATTTATTGACCCTAACCAAGTACGCCTGCAAGCCCCTCGCCGACAAACCGTGATTGATAACGTGGTGGATGAAGGCCTAGAAAGCGTAGATCAAAGCAGCCGACGTGAACTGTATGTGCAGCAAGCCTTAGATCAAGCATTTTTTGTGAACAATAATCAAGTGCGTAATTTTATGGTAGAGCAATTTATGATGCGCGATGAAATTCGCAGCAGCGAATTGCCTATTAACAACGCCAATGACTTATTGTCAGTGGCGCATGTGGTGAGTGTGGGTGCGTTAGATAACTTATCAAGTGACTACCACTTTGAATTGAAGTGGGTAGAGGAAGTGTCCAGTGAATACTTTGAGAAAAAAGATGTATTTAGTATTCGTTTAATGAGAAATGAAAGCTCAAATGACACTTCAAATGAACCAGCCGTAACGACTGCAACGCAGCCTGCAGCCTAATATCAGAAACTGGAAAAAATATGTTAAATAAAATAGAACAGCTTCTGGAAAAAGAAGGTTTACAGTTAAAAGACTTTACTGAATTAACCATTCGTTTAATGGATTACGGCGTTATTTGCCGTGACGAATCTCAAGTAGAGCAAGTTTTGTATGATAGATACTTACGTATAGAGTCGCTAATACAGGATTATGTGTCGTTAATGGGTATTCGTATTCAGCATGATCGCCGCTTTCAATTTGCACGCTGTTTTCCACCGGGCGCGCAAATTCCAGGTATGGAAGATGACGACCAGCCCTTCAATGGCGGTTTGCGTGTGCGCTTAAATCAAAATGAAGTGGCGGTAGTTTTGGTATTAAGAAGCCAATACGACAAAGCATTGCGTGAAGGGCAGGTAGATGAACAGGGTTGTGTTTTAGTCTCACTCGAATCCTTAAGCATAGCGCTTAAAAATTTACTAAGCCGAAGCTTGCCTGAACAATTAACGGAGCGTAAAAATTTATTTCGCCGTTTACGTCAACTGCGCTTAATTCAATTGGCCAATGAAGATGTGTTAGACAGCAGCGAGTTTTGGTTAAAAGTGCGTCCCATGATCATGAGCTACGTAAGTGATGATGTATTAAGTGGCCTTTTACAAGACGGTGAAAAATCAAGCGAGGCAGAAGCTGCTGCACTCACGCAAGAACCTGAAACAGCAGAATTAAATACACAGAAGGAGGGCTAACCCAATGCTATTGAAAAAATTTGTTTATGTGAACTGGGGAAACATTCCTGCCACCGACTTTGAATTTGGCCCCATCAACCTTTTAAGCGGTGGTAATGGCTCGGGTAAAACCACCGCAGCCGATGCCATACAAACCATCATGACAGCGGCCCATGATAATTTATTTAACTATAACCCAGGCCAAGACGAAGCCACCCAAAAAGGTCGTGGCAAGCAAGTACGTACCTTGGCATCTTATGTGTTGGGTTGTGATGATGGCGCCTACGCTCGTCCAGGTGGTGCACACGGTTATTTAGCCGCGGTGTTTCATCCCACTAAAGGCGAAAGTGCTCAACCTTTTACCGCCATTATTGGTGTAAGTGCGTTTATAGATAAAGCCGGCAATAAAGCAGTGGCTAGGCAAAGTGATTTTTTATTGATGATAGTGGCGGGTCACGAGTTAACTCAAAGTGACTTCCTGTTAGAAGAAGATGGCGCCAAACAAGCTTGTGACGTAAGTAAAATATATAAGCGCCTGCAAAAGCGTTGTGGTGTGCGTGCCGTAGAAAAATACGATACCAAAAAACAGTATTTACGTCGTTTATATGGGGCCCTGCGCGGCCGCGAAGATGCCGTAAGTGAACGCGAAGCGATTAACGCGGCCCGCGCGTTTTCACGCTTCATGGCGTATAAACCCGTTAAAAGCATTAATGGTTTTGTGGCCAACGAAATCTTAGAGAAAAAAGATTTAGGCGAAGCGATTCGCAGTATCAGTGACCTGATGAAAACCATTCACTCGATGGAATCGGATGCCAATCAGTTAATTGAAAATATCAATATTTTGTTAGGCGGGAAATCCCATAGCCAAACCTATATTGATCAATGGATCGATTATCAAACCGCCCATTATGTGGCGGCCAAGAGTCGTTTCATAGAAGATCAAAAAGCGTATCGTGATGCCAAGCAAACACAGCAAGAGCTGCGCAGTAATCTAACCAGTAACGATAACGAGCGAGAAACATGCGACGACCGTCGTAAACAGGCCCGTGAACAATTGGTCAGTTTAGAGGCGCGTCGCCAAGGGATTCCGGCATTAAAAGATAAGGATCACCTTGAGCAAGATATAAAAAGTTATCAACAGCAACTACAACAACAAGCGGTTTTATTGTTGGAGCAAGATAAACAGCTTAAGTACACTTTGGATGCCACCAAAAGTATCCACAAGACGTTACAAAATACTAGCATTGGGGCCGAAATTAGCGCATTAAATGAGCGTGGGTTTCTAAAGCAATGCAAAGATGTAATGTTGTTAAGTGATGAAAATCAATTAGATTTTCCGGCGATCTTAAATAAAGACATGATTGATATGTCGCCGTTGGAAGCGCACTTAGACGATGGCATTAAACGCCAAGAGCAAATTAATCAGTGGCGTCATCAATGGTTTAGCAGCGAACTTACCACAGAAGGCGTGAGCCTGCGTGATCAATTGGCCCGTTTAGCTGATCGTCGAGAGCAAAAGCTGCAAGCGCAATCTAAAAAGATGCAGCAAAACCAGCAGGATATTGATCGCCTTAATGCCAGTCAGGTCAGTTACCCATATTTTGTAGAAGCCGCGCTGGATGCTATTCAAAGAGAGTGTCCACAGGCCGACCCTAAAGTGTTGTGTGACTACGTAGAAGTATTAGACGGCAATTGGCAAAACGCCATCGAAGGTTATATAGGTGGTGCACGTTACTCAATCATCGTTGAAGAAGACTATGAACGAGATGCCATTAGTGTGGTGCGCAGTATGCCAGGCGGTAACCGCGCCCGCGTGATTCAGGGCAGTAAAGCGAAGATTGATAGTGATCGAATTAAAGTGCCGCACAATTCTATAATGCATCTAATGGAGTTTGAACACGCCACCGCTAAACATTATTTAATGGCCAGCTACGGCAGTGTAGAGCAAGTACCCGATGCGGCAACTTTGCGTAAAACTCGCCGTGGCCTTACCAGTGAAGGCATGGGGTCTGGCTCGTACTCTATGTATCGATGTGACATGAGTGACAGTGAACTGGTATTTGGTCAGGGTGCACGTGAGCGCGCGCTAAGTGCCAAGCAAAAAGAGCTGCAACAATTGGCACAGCAAGCAAGTTCAGCGCAGCAAGCGCAGCGTGAAGCACAAGATTTATTACTGGCGGTCAATCAATTACGCCACTTAAGTTACGCCGATCAATTGCAGCAAATGGTGAGTGTTAACCGTCAATGGCAAAATGCTGAGAAGCAGCTTGAGACCATCGATTTGTCGGACTTCTCTGAGCTGGAAGGTGAATACCTACAGTTAGCCGAACAAGCGCAAACTCTAGATTTACAAATACAAACCCTAGACGGTGAATTAGGCCGTACTAAACAGCAACTTAAAGAAAGTGAAAAACGCTGCGTAATATTAAGTGACCAGCAAGAGTTTACCAGCGAAAAAGCGGATCAAAACGAAGAGAATTTACGCGGAATTGCTAAGTTTTGGCCCGACTTTGATGTAGAAAAATGCATGGTTGAAGCCGATGCCGAATCGGAACGCACCACCGCCGAAGTGGCTCAAAATCAGCAGCAGTCAATATTAAGTGAGCTTAATAGTCGAGCACAATCATTAGAGCGCGCCATCAGTGATCATAACCAGCGTTGCCAAACTTTGGATGCCATTGTATACGCCGCCGATTACAGCACAGAGCACAGTGCAAACTTTTTTCAGGGTGTATGTGATGTACAGCGTGAAATGGAGCGCATTCATAACCGCTTAAAAAATAATATCCTAGTTGAAAAACAAGATAAATTGGTGAGCCTAAAAGCCAGTTTTGACAATGCTTTTGTGACTAACCTTTGTCACAGTATTCACCAGTCCATTAGTGATGGTAAACGGGTACTAGAGGAAATGAACAAAGAGCTTAAGCACCACAGATTTGGTACCGACCGAGAGTGTTATTGGTTTGATTGGGAGTGGGTGCCTGAATTTAAAGATTACTGGAATTTCTTTGAAGAAGTTATAAAAAATCCGGCCATCGGTGAAGGGCAAACGTTATTTGAAGCTGAGCTAAGTGTTAAGTCAGTGAAAATACGTGAGCAGTTAATGAGTATGCTGCTGGATGATGATGAGCAAAAAGCCATGCGTGAGCTAGAGCGTCTATCGGATTACCGTAACTACCGTAGCTACGAAATTTATAAACACCCTGAAGGCAAAGAGCCCATTGCACTTTCGCAATACGGTACCGGTTCCGGTGGTCAGTTAGAGACTCCGGCGTACATTATCCGCAGTGCCGCTATTACCTCCGCATTCCGCTTTAACCAGGGCGACAGTCACTTGCGTATGGTTCTGGTGGATGAAGCCTTCTCTAAAATGGATGAAACCCGCTCTAAAGAAGTGATTAACTACTTAACCGAAAGCCTAGGGTTGCAGCTACTGTTTATCATGCCTACCAGCAAGTCAGGGCCTTTCATGGACTTGATTAGTAACCAGTATGTGTTCAGCAAGGTGCCTTTGGCGTCGGGCAAGCGTGGTGAGTTAAATACCCGAGTACTGGTTGATCGCCAGCAGTGCAACCAAGAAAAAATTCAGCAGTTGTGGGCCAATCACCGTAAAGTGGTACGCCAACAAGCTGAGTTGGATTTTATGGAAGAGTTTACGTCCTAGGTCTAAGCTCAAGGGTATTCCCTGAATACTCTTGAGTGATATTTATGAAAGTACTACTTACCTTTTTGATGGTGCTATTAACAGTACCATCGTTGGCGGCCGGTCTTGATCTACGTAAAATTCAATCCCCCGTGTTAGATGCACAAGCCAGTGCAAAAAGTGTGCGTCCTTATTTTGTCGCCTTCGTTAGTGATAACAATTCCAAGCCTAGAATGCCTGGCGTGAATGGTGAGCAGCGTCTGCTGATTAAAAAAAAATACGGTATGAAAGTACTTAATGAATATCGATTGTATCAGCCGTATAAAAAGAAATTATCCAATCAAGACATACAAGAAAAAATTTCACTAGAGCGATATTGTTCGCGCTATAACCGCCAACTTTTAAAATTATTAGGAATCTAAATGGAATGCCGGCTTTATTGTGGTGCTTGCTGCATTGCCCCTTCTATTAGCAGTTTTATACCGGGCATGCCCAATGGTAAAAAAGCGGGTGAGCGTTGTATTCAATTAGATGATGATAACCTGTGTAAGCTATTTGGCTTGCCCGAGCGTCCAAAAGTTTGCAGTGATTTTAAAGCAGAAATTGAAATTTGTGGTGATACGCGCGAACAGGCCTTAGACACTATTATTCATTTAGAAAACATAACCTAGAGGGACTTTAAATCTCTATGTTTAGAATTAACGTTTACGTGCCTCAAAGTCATTTAGAAGCCGTAAAGCTGGCCATGTTTAGTGCGGGTGCAGGTCGGGTGGGTTTGTATGACATGTGCTGTTGGCAAGTGAAAGGCGAGGGTCAGTTTAGGCCCTTGTTGGGCAGTGATGCATTTATTGGGGACGTGGGTAAACTTGAAAAGACAGCTGAATATAAAGTACAGATGGTCTGTGCTGCCAGCCATATAAAACAGGCATTAATTGCCATGCAGGCCGCTCACCCCTATGAAGAGGTAGCTTATGATGTTTATCCGTTATTGAGCATCAGTGATTTTGATTAATTTTTAGTACGCGCGATGCGCTCTTTAAAATGAATATCAAATACACGAGTTTGAATATTACCAGCCTCTACGTCGTTTAAGTAATGGCGTAAGGTTTTTTTAACGGTGGGGAAGGCTATTTCTTGCCAAGGAATATCGTTAACTTCGAATAGCTGTACTTCCAAGCTTTCGCTAGTGCTTTGCGCGTGTTGCGCATTTTCCATATGGGTTAAAAAGAAAATATGCACTTGGGAAATATGCGGCACACTAATGGACGTCAACATTTGTTCAGCGACTATCTCTATACCCGCTTCTTCTTGGGTTTCTCGCACCGCACCTGCCTCCAGGGTTTCGCCTTGCTCCATAAAACCCGCTGGTAACGTCCAGTAGCCTTTACGGGGTTCAATAGCGCGTCGGCACAACAATATTTTGTTTTCAAAAACAGGCAAACAGCCGGCAATAATCCGTGGATTCACATAATGAATGGTGCCGCACTGAGCACAGACCGAGCGTGGGCGGTTATCCCCTTGGGGAGTCTCGGTATGTATAGGGTGTGCGCATTCGCTGCAAAACTTCATGGCTAATCCTTAAGAAGCCCGAATTGTGTCAAGAGTATAACGCTGTAGGTAAGGAGATGGCAAAACTGCAGATGGTTATGCCTTAAGAAGCCTGAATAGTGCCACGAGTATAACGTTGTCGGTAAGCAGATGGCAAAAACCGCAGGTAGTAACGTCTGCGGTTTTGAAGGGAGCGATTAATAAAGGTGCTTTTAACTAGGGAACGCTAACACCGTAGCGGCTTCCATTTGCGTAAGATCAGCAGACCTTTCACTGTCATCTATGAAGCTTTTTAAGGTGTTTAAAGACTCATGCATCATCTTGCTAATACCAATACAGGATGCCATAGGGTTATTGGTGGTTCTGCGCACCCCATCAATTTGGAACTGCAAACCAGCCAGGCGCTGGCGGTACGCTTCAGGCGCGCTTTCAATGGCGCTGTTCACATGTTCTTGGCGTAAGCGCTCTAGCGCCTCTGGGTCTTGCTTAGCTAATTTAAGCAAGGCTTCAAAACTTGGCAGTACTTGGTTCATAGTCTTCACCCCACTGTGACTGTTGCCGTTAATTATTTATAAATAGGTGGCAATCAAATTTGTAATTCTTAGTCTTTAGTCTACAGGTGAATGCACGCTTAAATAAGCTTGAAAACGGCCGTAAACTAGGGCAGGAATGGCCAGTTCAGCGGCAGTAGCGATATAATTGTTTTTAGGCTTGCCTATAAAAAGCCTTTAAAATCAAATGGTTATGGGGGGTTAAGTGGTTGCTTGGATTTTCTATGCATAATTTTTGGCGATAAGAGACGTATGTCTAAGAACAAACTCTTATAAGTTAACTTGTTAATGTGTGATCGGGACGCTCTTTTTTAATGCCCTTAATTTGCTAGTCAGGTTGTACTTGTTTCCGCTATGGTACCAATTGGTTAATATAAATAAAAATCGGAGGCTCCTTACTATGTCGTTAACATCATTAATAGAAGGCGTCACAGCGCACCAACCAAGGGTGTTATCTAACAATGAGCTAGCACGGGCCTCGGTATTGATTGCTATTACTGATCAAAAAGAGCCTGAAGTTATCTTAACCCTGCGTTCAAGCCAAATGCCCACCCACAAAGGTGAGGTTGCTTTCCCTGGGGGAAAAGCGGAGGCACGTGACGCAGATGCCACTGCCACGGCACTGCGTGAAGCGCACGAGGAAGTGGGGTTAAACCCTGAATTGGTACGTGTAATCGGCCCCCTTGACGAAGTGGTCTCGCGCTTTGGCTTTCTGGTCACCCCAATATTGGGCATCGTCCCAGCAGATATTGAGCTGAATGCCGACTCTCGTGAAATCGAGGGTGTATTTAGGGTGCCACTGAAATTCTTCTTAGAGGGGCAGCCGGATCAAATTGATCAATTTGGCAGTTTTCGTGGGCCTAGGTGGTACTTCGAGGGTTATACCATTTGGGGGCTAACGGCCATGATGATAGCGGAGTTACTCAATCGATTTTACGATGCCGGTCTTGAGCTGCATTTTGGTGATATGAACGATCTTATTCAAAAATAACAGGTTTTAAATGATTTACTCTTTAGGTGATAGAAAAACGCAAATCCAAGCTGATGATTATTTTATCGCCCCCAGTGCGGATTTAATTGGCAGTGTTGTGTTAAAAAACAATGCCAGCGTGTGGTTCAATGTAGTGGTACGCGGTGATAATGATGTGATCACCATTGGCGAAAACAGTAATGTACAAGATGGTTCGGTATTGCATACCGATCCCGGTTTTAAGCTTACGTTAGGCAAGGGTGTGACAATAGGCCATAAGGTCATGTTGCATGGCTGCGAAATTGGAGATTACTCGCTAATAGGCATGAACGCGGTAGTCTTAAACGGTGCTAAAATTGGTAAACATTGCCTAATTGGTGCCAATACACTTATTCCTGAGGGAATGGTGATACCCGATGGCTCCATGGTAGTGGGAAGTCCTGGTAAAATTAAACGTGAATTAAACGATGTGCAAAAAAAGCAGCTTGAAATGGGCGGCGATTATTATGTACAAAACTTTAAGCGCTTTAATAAAGAATTAAAAATACAAACGTTGTAGTCGTAATGGTAGTTGTAAATGAGTGATGTAAAACAAAACATATTTGGCATGGTGAAATCTCCGTGTGTGGCTATTTGTGCATTGGATAATAACGATGTGTGCATTGGCTGTTATCGTAGTGGTGAAGAAATCACTGCGTGGGGCGAACTGGATAACGAACAAAAACGAGAGGTGCTTAAAAAAGTAGCCGTTCGAGAACTGGCTTCCGGTAATATTATACATATTTAAACCGCTAACTATGTCTGCTAGTTATTCGTATACATCCAACGTAAATTATCTATTTTAACTGTTCATTTAAGTAATTAATTTTAAGGCTGCACTATGTCTGTATCGCTCGGCACTCCATTATCAAAAACCGCAAAAAAAGTACTGTTGTGTGGCTCGGGCGAATTAGGCAAAGAAGTCGCTATTGAATTACAGCGGCTGGGAGTAGAGGTGATTGCGGTTGATCGTTATGCCAATGCTCCTGCCATGCAGGTAGCTCATCGCAACCATGTTGTTGATATGCTGGATGCCAAAGCCTTACGTGACGTTATTGAACTTGAGAAACCCGATTTAATCGTGCCCGAAATTGAAGCCATCGCCACCGATACTTTGTTTGAATTAGAGCAAGAAGGTTTTAACGTAGTACCCACCGCGAAAGCCACACAGCTGACCATGAACCGAGAAGGCATTCGCCGCTTGGCAGCAGAAGAATTAGGCATTAAAACCGGACGTTACGTGTTTGCCGGTGATCAAGGTGAATACAATGCGGCGTTAAATGAAATAGGCTTTCCGTGTTTGGTAAAACCCATCATGAGCTCTTCTGGTAAAGGGCAGTCTTTATTAAAAAGCCAGCAAGATGCGCAAGCGGCTTGGGATTATGCCCAAGAAGGCGGACGCGCGGGTAAAGGCAAAGTGATTGTAGAAGGCTTTGTGGATTTTGATTTTGAAATCACCTTGCTCACGGTTCGCCACCGTGACGGCACCTCTTTTTGTGATCCAGTAGGGCATCGCCAAGCGAACGGTGATTACCAAGAGTCATGGCAGCCACAAGTTATGTCTGCAGCGGCTTTGGCCAGCGCGCAAGCCATAGCCTTAACCGTTACCGATGCCCTAGGTGGCAAAGGTTTATTTGGTGTGGAGTTGTTTGTTAAAGGCGACGAGGTTATTTTTAGTGAGGTCTCGCCCCGCCCCCACGACACCGGATTAGTGACATTGGTCAGCCAGGACTTATCTGAATTTGCGCTGCATGCTCGTGCGATTTTAGACTTACCCATTCCCAGTATTAAACAAATGGGACCATCGGCTAGCAGTGTTATTTTAGTACAAGGGGACAGTGACCAAGTGCAATTTGGTAATTTAGAAAAAGCCTTAAGTGTTGCCAATACTCAATTACGATTATTTGGTAAACCGCACGTTTCAGGTGTTCGCCGTATGGGGGTGGCGTTAGCCTGTGCCGAGAGTATTGACGAGGCCAGAGAATTGGCCCGCGACTGTGCTGCCTCGGTTGAGATCACACTTTAACGGCCTTTAAAATTGGCGCTCTGTAGAAATAAAAACGGCGTATTATTAAGTTAGTACGCCGTTTTTATTTACCTAGTATGAGTGATCTTGGCACTGGCAATCGTGTTGGTATGCACTTTAAGCACTTCTATTTGGTAGTTTCCAATTTTTAAACACACGCTGTTGTCTGGAATGGCTTCTAAGCTTTCAATAATTAAGCCACTGAACGTTTTTGGCCCTTGTATGGGTAGGGCGTAGTTAAGGGCTTTATTTAATTCACGAATGGTGGTGGTGCCATCGATAATAAAGCTGCCGTCTGCTTGAGGCGTAATGTCTTGGCTAGTAGTGGACACATCAGTGGTGAAATCTCCTACTATCTCTTCTAAAATATCTTCTAAGGTGGCGATACCTTGTACCTCACCATATTCGTCTACTACGATAGCGATGCGACGTTGCTGACTTTGAAAGTGGAACAGCTGATTGTGTAGCTGAGCCGTTTCGGGAATAAAATAAGGCTCGCGGGTAATTTGCATCAGTTCGGCCTTGTTAAATGCTTCCTGGGCCAACACTTTAACCACGTTGCGCATGTGCAAAATACCAATCACATTATTAATATTGCCTTTCCAAACGGGTAAGCGGGTGTGCTGCGAGTTTCGCAATTGGTGTTCAATATCTCGCAAGTTGTCGTCTAGGTCTATGCCTGCAATTTCGTTACGCGGCACCATAATGTCGTTCACGCGCACGGTTTCTAAATCCAAAATGGATAACAACATTTTTTGGCGACGCTCAGGAATAACGGCTCCGGCTTCATGAACCAAAGTTCGAAACTCTTCCGTACTTAATAAGTCCTTGTCGCCCTGATCTATGTCTAGGCGACTAAGGCGAATAATAAAGTTGGCAATGATGTTTACTACCCATACAAACGGCATCAGCAACCATAATAGCGGCATTAACAAATAGCTGGCAGGGAAGGCAATTTTTTCAGGGTGATTGGCCGCAATGGTTTTAGGGGTCACTTCAGAAAAAATTAAGATCACTAACGTTAATAGAATGGTGGCTATAGACACACCAAACTCAGGATTATCAGCCCAAATTCGCTGAGCAATAAGTGTCGCAATAGAAGCCGCGGCAATATTAACGAAGTTATTGCCAATGAGGATAACGCCAATAAGGCGGTCGGGACGCATTAGTAGCTTACTGGCGCGTTTTGCACCTCTATGCCCCTGCTTTGACATATGACGTAGACGATAGCGGTTAAGCGACATCATGCCGGTTTCAGAGCTGGAAAAAAAAGCAGAAAGAATTATCAGTAAAAACAGTGCTGAATACAGTACGCTGAGGGGGATCTCGCTCACAAAAGGGGCCTAGAGACTAAAAGTGCCCTAAGCCTAAACCTTTTCAAGCATGATTTCTAATGTTTGTTTGCCCCTGGCCCACCAAGGAAGGGGGCCGGGTTGAAAGAAAGGGCTTAAACCTTGTGCAATATGATTTCTAAAACCAACTTGCTGCCAAAATAGGCCAGTATTAAAAAACTAATGCCCACTAATGTCCATTTTGAGGCCACATTTCCACGCCAGCCAAAGCGCCAATGAGCAAATACCAAGAAACTTAAAATCCCCCATGCCACTAATGTAAATACGGTTTTATGTACAAGGTGCTGGGCGAAAATATTGTCTAGAAAGATGAACCCCGACGCGATGGCTAAGGTTAAAATGGCCGTGCCTACGCTTAGCATTTCAAACAATAAGCGATCCATGGTTTGCAGTGGCGGTAAAATACGCATGATGCCCGACAGGTGCTTTTGCTTAAGCTGGCGGTTTTGCACCAGTAACATCACCGCTTGAAAAGCCGCGATGGTTAATATGCTGTACGCAATTATAGACAATACAATATGGGCGGTGACGCCAGCACTCCATTGAGACGGCACGTTTGTCGTAGAGGGTGCCAAGAGATTAAGCAGCAGTAATAACGCGGCCATGGGAAAAATGCCCAAGAACAAATTCTCTAAGGGCTTTTTAATGGCACTGGTGATAATAAGAGCGCTGATCACAAGCGCAATTAATGAGCCCACACTAAAGAAGCTAAATACTTGCGCCCCAGACTGAATCACCGGTAAAAACCAACTAACCCCATGAAAAAGGGTGGCAATAGCGCCCATATATAGAACGTCGGCACGACGAGTAGCGTCAGAAGCGTAAATCACCGATATTTGGCGATAGGTACTAAATAGGTATAAAAGTATGGCGATAATTGCCAACAGCTGGGCCATGTTGATGGGGAATTCCTACTCTGCACGGTGTTTTTATGATGGAAGTGTTTATTTGTGTATTAATCACCCGACTTATGAGTGAGTTATTGTGCACTTCCCTATATAATGCTGCTCAATTGTGCACATTGTGGCGACGGATGTATAGATGTTTGAGAACCTTCAAGACCGCTTGACCGGCGCTTTGCGCTCAATGAGCGGCAAAGCAAAAATTACAGAAGATAATGTTAAGGCTACCCTGCGCGAAGTTCGCATGGCCTTACTAGAGGCTGATGTAGCCCTGCCTGTGGTGAAAGCCTTTGTAAATCAGGTGAAAGAGCGCGCTGTGGGCAGTGAGGTTTTAAATAGCCTTAGCCCAGGCCAAGCCTTCCTAAAAATTGTACACAGCGAATTGCAAAGTGTGATGGGTGAGGCCAACGAAGGCCTAGACCTAGCCGCTAAGCCGCCGGCCATTATTCTTATGGCCGGTTTGCAAGGTGCAGGTAAAACCACCACCGTGGCAAAACTTGCTTTGTATTTGCAAGAGCGCGAAAAGAAAAAAGTAATGGTGGTAAGCGCCGACGTATATCGTCCGGCCGCGATCAAGCAGCTAGAAACCCTAGCCAAAGAGGTGGGTGCGCAGTTCTTCCCATCTGATATATCCCAAAAGCCGGTAGACATTGCCCGCGCCGCTATTAAAGAAGCCAAAACGCAATTCGCTGATGTATTGATCGTTGATACCGCGGGCCGTTTAGCCATTGATGACGCCATGATGGCCGAAATTCAGCAGCTACATAAAGTGATTGATCCAGTAGAAACCTTGTTTGTGGTTGATGCCATGACAGGTCAGGATGCGGCCAATACCGCTAAGGCATTTAATGAAGCCTTACCGTTAACCGGTGTGATCCTAACAAAAGCCGATGGTGATGCACGTGGTGGTGCGGCCCTTTCGGTTCGTCACATTACTGGCAAGCCCCTTAAGTTTATGGGTATGGGCGAGAAAATCGATGCCCTTGAGCCTTTCCACCCCGACCGTGTAGCGTCACGAATTCTAGATATGGGCGACGTAATGTCGTTGATCGAAGAAGTTGAACGCAAGGTCGATAAGAAAAAAGCCGAAAAACTTGCCAAGAAAATGCAAAAAGGCAAAGGCTTTGATCTAGAAGATTTCCGTGACCAGCTGCTGCAAATGAAAAATATGGGCGGCTTAATGGGCATGATGGATAAGCTTCCAGGCATGGGTAAAATGGGCGCGCAAGCGGGCCAAATGGATGTAGCCGAAAAACAAATGGGTCAAACCGAAGCGGTTATTAATTCAATGACGCCAATGGAGCGTCGCTTCCCAGATAAAATTAACGGCAGCCGTAAAAAGCGTATCGCCGCGGGTTCTGGAACCAACATCCAAGAAATTAACCGCGTGCTTAAGCAACATAAGCAAATGCAAAAAATGATGAAAAAAATGTCGGGTAAAGGCGGCATGCGTAAAATGATGGGCGCTATGCAAGGCATGGGTGGTCAAGGCGGCCCAGGCGGAATGCCAGGCGGCGGTATGCCACCAGGTATGGGTGGCGGTGGCGGCTTTCCCAAGTTTTAAGTAAAAGATTAAAGAATGCAAAATTGAACCGGGCCTAGCCCGGTTTTTTTATGTTCAGGATGAACGGCAGATTTTTGCTCCATGCAAAATCGGCATTTCCCACATCCATGTGGGTCGTATAGCGCGGTGGCAGGGTCGTGACAGGGATGTCACTTATCAGGACAATGCATGGAGCAATTGTCTAATGGCAAAGAGCGTATATGTTCAAGATAAAAGGCAGGTTTCTCCAGTCATGGAATAGACCCCTAATATACGATCCAGTTATTTAATTCTTTCGTAGGAGTCGAGCTCGCTCGCGAACTCAAAGGCCCAATTCAAAACTAAGCTCTTTGATAGTGAATACCTCTAATGGTGAGTAAATCTCAGTTAAACCCACCATTCACCAGCCCCGCTGCGTCCATGCGACAAAGGCTGATGAATGGCAGGCTTAACTGATCTTGGCAGAAGCTTGTGATTCCGCTTTATAAGGACATCTGCAAAAGACGAAGCCGGAAATAGTCGTTTATTTTAGGTTGTCGGTACGCATATCCTGTATTTGAGGCCACAGCTGAAGGCTTCGTATTTAGAGGGCTGTAGGAATGTATGCACAAGGCTGTAGAGTTATGCGGCTTTGACCGTGGTTATCAATTGTTTTTTGAAAATGAGGTGTTATGGTTGTGCCAATTAATATTAAAAAGTAATGAAGCGGCGATGGAAATGCTGTGTAAGTGTTTGAGCGTAAAGGGAAAATACGTACCCGCCCAATGCCGCATATAAATTCTTATCAGCACTCAAGCCGCATAACTGAACTGTTATGGATCATAAAAAGGAAAATTAATGCATATTATAATTGGAATTATCACAGCCATCGCTGGCTTTTTTTGGGCATTACATAGCTTGCAAAACGCTGGTGTGGATCTTAATGCCTTTAACCCATTTACTTGGGCTCGTCGAAGAAAGTGGGAAAAACAATTAGGAACTAAGCCGCGACATACACTTACCAACTCAATGGATGCAGCTGCACTTTTAGTTGTGGCAATTTCAAAGCAAGATGGTGAGATTACTAGAGAAACAAAACTTGAAGTATTATCCATTTTTGAATCTGAATTTGGCGTATCTAGAAGTAAAGCAATCGAAATGTTTTCTTCTTCAACATATCTGCTTAATGATGTTGTTGATATGATCTCTGAGGTTAAACCAGTATTAGAACCTAGTAAAAGCGAATTTCAGGTAAGTCATACGAATAAATTGGTAAAAATGCTAATTAAAGTAGCAAATATTGAAACTGGTATTTCTATAAACCAAGATAAAATAATTCAAGGAGTAAAGGAAACCTTACTAATTACAGAGAAGAAGGCTTCGAACTGGTAAGCCATAACAAACGCATCATGATCGCAGCCTTTGGCTGCTGGGACGGTTTACACTTCGTTCGTTCCTCGCTGCGTTTCAACCGCCCCATATGCAGGCGTTATGCATAAAAATGATGATTAATGGCCCCGCTTACGCCTCAACTTGAATTAGCAATAAAAGACGAGTTAGGAACGGCTGAAATACTTAAATGGACTGAGCAGCCAATACCTTATAATACGATGGTTACTGCTTTTAGTTTATGGTTTATTGCTGTTCCATGGAGTGCTTTTTCTTACTTTTGGATTCAGGCTGCAATTGAAGAAGCAGAGCTAGGTAGTTTTTTCCTTACTTTGGTCTGCCTTTTTTTATTGTAGGGATATGTATGCTGCTATCTCCTTTTTGGAGATATTTTGAAGCAACTAGAACTGTATATGCGATAACTAATAAGAGAGCATTTACTCTTGGAATGGCTAATCGTATTGAAGTTAGAAATTATTTTCCAAATAGTATTGGTAACTTTAAAAAAATTGTTAAAAGTGACGGTGTAGGTGACTTAATTCTAGGTTTTGAACATTACAAAGATGCGGAAGGAGATAAGCAAATAAAAGAATATGGATTTTTCGCTGTAAATAAAATAAATGAAGTTGAAAAACTTATAGAAAATTTAATTGAAATAAATACATAACAAAGCAAAGTACATTCGCACAGTAATCTGTGCTGGACTTGCTCATTCTTCGCTCGTCTGTGCTTGCGGCGTTGAGTAAATTATATCGTCAAATATTAATGA
Organism: Bermanella sp.; assembly: GCA_029938135.1. Classification (GTDB taxonomy): domain Bacteria; phylum Pseudomonadota; class Gammaproteobacteria; order Pseudomonadales; family Oceanobacteraceae; genus Bermanella. Next base: position 33,326 of record JAPYOO010000012.1, read on the forward strand.
GGTTAACGATGAGAAATGTACTAGTGTGTTTTTTGTTAATAATATTGTCGTTTCAAGCAAGAGCAGAAGTAACTTCGACGGAGTTATTCAGTATTATTAACGACCGTCTAAGCTATATGAAAGACGTCGCTTTATTCAAAGCACAAAATCATCGCCCTATCGAAGATATTGATCGAGAAAAAATTGTTATAGATAACGCTAAAATGTCTGCACATAAAAGGGGTCTTGATCCAGTCCATGTCGAAGATTTCTATAAGGCACAAATCTCTGTCGCAAAGGCAATTCAGTACCGGTATCGCGCAGATTTACTTTCTCAATCCTCTTTTCAAAAGCCAAAAGATCTTCAGAAGGAGGTGCGTCCTGCCTTGCTTCGCTTAGGTGATCAAATTATTCAGAAAATGATGATGTACATTGAAATCTATGGCTCATTTAAATCAACAAAGTTTGATGAGTTTGATGCAGCCATTACTGTAAAATACGTTACAGCTTCTGATAAGCAACTTATATTTAATGCTTTGCAAAAAATTAAACCAATGCCAAAAAAAGTAATTTAACAAGTTACTGAGCAGCGAGCTATATTCCGTATCTGAAGGCTCCCCCTAAAAGTAGACACCTATAATTAGCATAAGGTAGGTGTTAAATGGCGAAAATACTCTGTGAAGAGCGCGTAGTAGAGCGCACACAAAATCGAATCAATCAGAAATAACCCATACTTAAGAACTTGAGGTTTAAAACGATGAAAAAAAATGCCCTTATTTTGTTAGCAGCTACGGCACTATTTCCTGTTGGCGCCAGTGCTGAAAGCAATCAATCCATTGTTCATGGTCAGGTTTCTGATCAGGTTATTGCGAAGCAGCGTGAGATGCTGAAAAAAAATACCAAGGTTAAAGGGTTTGGCCCGCAGTCGCCACGTGATATCGACTTAAGCATTGGTAGTAATAGTCGTATATTTAGTGCGGCGCCCGCTTATACACAGATGAATCTATGTAATATTCATTTTCACAAAAATGCCGAGCATAAGGGTGGCGAGTTTACGCGTTATGCAGGCAATGGTGATGGCCACGGATATCAAAGTGGTTACCGATATTCAGGTCATTTAACTGCAGAAGAACAAGCACCTGTCGACACAGATATATGCCCAAGCAAACACGGTAGTCTTTTACCGGGGGATACCATTGAAGTTCACTACGTTCACTCAACCGCTCAGATTAAACCCGGCCCAACTTTGGGTTCTTGTTTAAGTGACTCGATAAAAAATCCGCAATTGCGCGTAGAGACTCAAGTCTATGTCTTGGTTAACGACTCAAGTGCACAAGACTTCGGTGAATTGACCAAGCATGATTTGCAAAATGATCTACATCAGGCATCAAACATACCTAAAAATACGGGCACGCCTATACAGTACGCAGGCTCCACTACGGGTCCTGGTTACAACGAAAGCGGCTCACCATTCCAGGTAACATGGAGTGTTCGCCCTAAAGTCGCCAAGGTTAATATTGAGACGGTAGGCGAATGGTGCAAAGGCAATACATTTAATGAAGATCATGCCCATGGAGTGCGAAACCTTGTTACTAACCCCGATCTTCTGTCAAAAATTGACGGATAGTTTTAACAGCAACAATCGTTAACAAAAAGCGCAAGCGGTCGCTGAAAAGCATGCCGTTTAGCTTGGTGTTAATTTTGATGGCATAAGGCGGTAGTCTTTAAACGTAATTATCTAATTGGTATATTTAGCATGCGCAAAATTCAAGAGATAGCATTGTGAAAATAAACATTCGTAAGTTTAAAGAAGGTGATGCACAAAAATTCCAAGAAGCGGTATTGGAATCCGTTGAACACCTTTCAATGTGGCTACCTTGGTGTACACCAAATTACAGTATTGAAGATGCTAGTGAATGGGTAGCGTCGGCTGCTGATACTTGGCAAGCCGGAACGGATTACCGCTTTGTTATCGAAGACGCTAAAACACTTAAAATTTTAGGCTGTGTCGGAATCAATCAGGTTGTGCCTCAACACAAAGTTGGGAACCTTGGATACTGGGTAAGAAAATCTGCACTGAATCAGGGTGTGTGTACTCAAGCGGCTCGCCAAGTCGCTGCATTCGCGTTTGAGCAACTCGGATTTAAGCGGTTGGAGATTCATGTGCTAACTGACAATGACGCTAGCAATGGGGCCGCGTCCAAGTTAGGTGGGGAATACGAAGGCGTTTTCCGCAATAAATTATTATTTAATGATAAATCCCTACCAGCAAAATGTTATTCGATTGTTCCGGCTGACTATGAAGTGAAAGTGTCTACGGTGACTAGTATTTACCAATAGCCACGCTATTTGTATTATCTGAGTCAATGGTGTCGGAGCGATTGATTTTCTGCGTAAATAACAATGTGGTCGCTGTATGTATTCAGTAAAAAAAGCTGCGCTAGTCAAAAATGTCCAGTCTACAGCGCCCGAATTACCTTGAAACCCTCTTAAATACACGGCTAAGCGGCCTTCCATTCCCTGTTCAAACCCTATACAATACGCGCCCAATATCCGCCATCTGTCTTTTTGACAGTTGGTAAACAAATGGCAAGTCATATTAACGCTTGCCCACAACGAAGAAGGTTCCGTCGTATGGTAGTTATCCGTTTAGCTCGTAGTGGTTCTAAGAAAAAGCCGTTTTATCACCTTTCTGTAGCTGACCAGCGTTTTCCACGTGACGGTCGTTTCATCGAGCGTGTAGGTTTCTTTAACCCTGTTGCTCGTGGCGCTGAAGAAGCTCTTCGTGTAGATCAAGAACGCGTTGAATACTGGATGAGCAAAGGCGCTCAGCCAAGTGCACGTGTTGCTAAGCTTCTTAAAGATGCTAAGAAAGCACAAGTAGCTGCATAATTCTGTTTGGTAATAAGACGTACTTTGATGATTAAAACACCAGAACATCTAGCCATTATTGGCAAAATAACCGGCGTCTATGGCATCAAAGGTTGGCTGAAGATCCAAAGTGATACTCAGCCAATGGAGAATATATTCTCTTACGGTGATTGGCAGGTTTGTATGAACGGCCAATGGACCACCGTTAAAGTGCGCAGCTGGCGCCCCCATGGTAAGGGCATTGTAGCGGCACTGGATGATTGTCAAGATCGCACATTAGCGCAGAAATACTGCCAATGTGAGGTAGCTATCCCACGGGATTTGTTGCCAACCGGCGAAGATGGCGAGTTTTATTACCATCAATTAGAAAAATTATTAGTGGTTACCACTAATGGCGAAGTTTTAGGGCGTATTGAAGAGCTTTTCAATACGGGGTCAAACGACGTAATGGTTGTGAAGCCTTGTAAAGAAAGTATCGATGGCCGCGAGCGCTGGGTGCCTTATGCAGACCAGTACTTAGCGGGCATTAGCCTTGAAGATGGCGTTGTTAAAGTAGATTGGGATCCGGAATTCTAATCATGCAGTTTGGCATTATCTCAATATTTCCAGAGATGTTCCAAGCGTTGACTGAGCAAGGCGTTACCGGCCGCGCAGTGAACAAGGGTTTGGTGTCATTTGATGTGTGGAATCCTAGAGATTTCACCACAGATAAACACCGAACTGTAGATGATCGCCCTTACGGCGGTGGTCCAGGCATGTTGATGAAGGTTGAGCCGCTAGAGCAAGCAATTGCTGCGGCCAAGGCCAAATTAGGCCCCCAAAGCAAAGTGATTTATCTGTCTCCGCAAGGTCGTACACTCGACCAAGCAGGGGCAGAGGAGCTGGCAGGACAGTTTTCCTCTTCACTCTCTAATGCTGAGAGCGAAGGTGGTTTGATTTTCTTGGCGGGCCGCTACGAAGGTGTAGACGAGCGTTTGATTCAAACGCATATAGATCAGGAATGGTCTATTGGCGACTACGTATTAAGTGGTGGTGAACTGGCCGCAATGGTGATGATGGATTCCATTATTCGCCTGTTGCCAGGGGTTTTGGGGCACGAATTAAGTGCGGTGGAAGATTCTTTCACCGATGGCTTATTAGACTGTCCCCACTATACTCGACCTGAGGATTACAAAGGTCAGCAAGTGCCCGACATTTTGCTAAGTGGTAATCACAAAAAGATTAAAGAATGGCGCCTTAAGCAGGCGTTAGGGCGGACCTGGCAGCGAAGGCCAGATCTGCTAGAGCAAAGGTCGTTAAGCAAAGCTGAAGCGGCACTTTTGCAAGAATACATGCGCGAAGTTCAAGGCGACACTTGAACCAATCCGTAAAAACTTAGGAGCTAGCCATGAGCAGCAAAAACAAGATTATCCAGGCCATCGAGTCTGCACAACTACGTACTGATATTCCTGAATTCGGCGCCGGTGATACCGTAATCGTTCAGGTTAAAGTTAAAGAAGGCGATCGTTCTCGTCTACAGGCTTATGAAGGTGTTGTAATCGCGAAGAAGAATCGTGGTCTTAACTCTGCTTTCACTGTACGTAAAATCTCTAGCGGTGTTGGTGTTGAGCGTACTTTCCAGACTCACAGCCAGCAGATCGACAACGTTGTAGTTAAACGTCGCGGCGCTGTACGTCAAGCTAAGATCTACTACTTGCGTGAGCTTAGTGGTCGTGCTGCACGTATCAAAGAGAAGTTGGTTCGTAAATAAACCCCGGTTTATCTGCGCATTAACAAAAAAAAGGGTCATTCGAAAGAATGGCCCTTTTTGCGTATAGGGATATACGTATGCGAAGTCATGAGTGGTAGCATTGATATCGCCCAGTAAATTTACCTTAGTTTTTGCCTAAGACGGTTCACGATGGCAGATTATGGGAACTCTTTACGGGCATAATGCTCTAACCTATAAATGTAGGCCACTTAACACTACTTATTCAGAGATTGAGATTATTATTATGCGGATTATGTTACTAATTAGCGCCATGCTGGGTGCGTGTTTGGCATTGCAAAGCCAGGCTCAAGACGGCGAAAAAGTAAGTGTAGAAGAGACTATTGCCAGCGCGTTACGTGCTGCTCAACCAAACCTAGTGATGCAAAGTGCCACTCAGGTGCAGGGCCAAGCATTATACGAGGTTGAATTAACCTCGGGTGAAGTACTGTACACCACGCCAGATGGTCGTTTTTTCATATACGGCTCTTTATTTGAAGCCGGCGAGAAAGGTCTGGTTAATTTAACGGCTAAACGTGGTGATGCCAAGCGTCAGAAGATGTTGGCATTAGTTGATGTTAAAGACATGGTCGTTTTTCAAAGCAAGGGCGAGCAAAAAGCCGTTGTTAGCGTATTTACGGATGTAGATTGTGGTTACTGCCGTAAATTGCACCGCGAAGTGCCTAAGTTAAATGAACTGGGTATTACGGTTCGTTATTTAGCTTACCCACGTGCGGGTGTTTATAGTGATGCAAGCCGTACTAAATTTACCGGCTCTTACAAAAAATTGAAGTCAGTTTGGTGTGATAGCGATCCAGCTGCCGCCATGAGCAAAGCTAAGGCCACGGGTTTTATTAAAGAAAACCTAGACTGTGAAGCCCCAATTGAAGCGCATTTGGCGTTAGGCGAGCAATTTGGTGTGCGTGGTACGCCTGCGTTAGTATTTGAATCAGGTGAATTGGTACCAGGCTACTTGCCTGCCGATCAGCTAGCTAAAAAACTGGGTCTGTAGCCCGTAAAAAGCGCCGGACTACAGGGTCTGGCGCGAATTTTAATTTATCCCCCCTTTTGCTGCCGATTTTCCCCTTTCGTTACCTTTAAAGCCCTTAAAGCCCTCCAAATAAACGTGTCGTTGTGATACATTTAGCCCCAATTTTTCAAGCTCAGCCTTTCCTGCAACTCATGCAGGTGCAAGGCAACAACAAACGGAGAGCAGGTATGAAATCGCTTAAAGTAGGTATCTGTGGTTTTGGCACCGTTGGCGGTGGCACATTTAACGTATTAACTAATAATGCCATTGAAATTGCGCGTCGTGCTGGCTGTGACATTACCGTCACACAAGTAGGCGCTCGTCGTGATAATAGCGATTGCGATACCAGCAATACCAGCATTACCCGTGATATTTTTGAAGTAGCCCGTAATCCTGAGATCGACGTAGTGGTTGAGCTAATTGGTGGTTACGACGTGGCTAAAGAGCTAGTAATGGAAGCCATTAAAAACGGCAAGCACGTCGTTACAGCGAATAAAGCGCTGATTGCCGTGCACGGCGAAGAGATTTTTGCTGCGGCCAAAAAAGCCGGCGTGTCCGTGGGCTATGAAGCGGGTGTTGCCGGCGGCATCCCTGTTATTAAAGCGATTCGTGAAGGTTTAGCGGCCAACAAAATTAATCGTGTAGCGGGTATCATCAATGGTACTGGTAACTTCATCCTGACCGAGATGCGCGATAAAGGCCGTGACTTCGCTGATGTATTACAAGAAGCACAAGATTTAGGGTATGCCGAAGCGGATCCAACCTTTGATGTAGAAGGCATTGATGCTGCACATAAGCTGACCATTTTGGCGTCTATTGCTTACGGTATTCCGTTGCAGTTTGATAACTGCTTCACCGAAGGCATTGGCAAAATTACCCGTGACGATGTGGAATACGCCGAAGAGCTTGGTTACCGCATTAAACACTTAGGCGTGAGTTCACGCAGTGCCGCAGGCATTGATTTACGTGTACACCCAACGCTTATTCCTGAAAGCAACATGATTGCTAAAGTAGATGGCGTAATGAACGCCGTTGCTGTTAATGGCGACGCGGTTAACGACACATTGTTCTGTGGCCCAGGCGCCGGTGCAGGCCCAACGGCATCAGCCGTAGTCGCTGATATTATCGATATTGCCCGTGGCATTAAAGTTGAGCCGTTGTCTTACAACACACTCGATGATGTAAAAGTATTAACAATCGACGAAATTGAAACGTGCTACTACTTACGCATGCAAGCAAATGACAAAGCTGGTGTATTGGCGAATGTAGCTAGCATCTTAAGTAATAAGGGCATTAACATTGAAGCCATTATTCAAAAAGAACCTGCCACAGGCGAAAGCCTTGTGCCGGTTATTATGCTGACACACAAAGTACAAGAAAAAGTAATGAATCAAGCCATTAGCGAAATTGAAGCGCTAGGCGATATTAATGGTTCTGTTACGCGTATTCGTGTTGAACACTTAAGCTAATTTTTTTAATTCTAAACACAGAGCCCCGTTAAAAGGGCTCCGGTAGACTTGATTATGATGAAATATATATCCACTCGTGGAAATGCTCCAGAGTTAAACTTTGAAGAAGTATTATTAGCCGGTTTAGCAGAAGACGGCGGCTTGTACGTTCCTAAAGACGTGCCACAATTTACTCAGGCCGAAATAGAATCTTGGCGTGACCTTCCGTACTCGGAACTGGCCCACAAAATAATATTACCGTTTGTAGAAGGTTGTGTGGAAAGCGATGATCTTAAAAAGATTCTGGATGAAGTATACGCAAGCTTTGATCACAAAGCGGTGGCACCTCTTCAGCAGTTAGATCATAACGAATACGTGTTGGAATTATTTCACGGCCCCACATTAGCGTTTAAAGATTTTGCATTACAGACTCTTGGCCGTTTATTGGATTACGTATTAGAGCGTCGTCATGAAAAAGTAGTCATCATGGGCGCCACCTCTGGTGACACGGGTTCTGCTGCCATCGAAGGCACTAAAGCGTGTCGTAACGTTGATATCTTTATTTTGCATCCGCACGGTAAGGTATCAGAAGTTCAGCGTCGTCAAATGACCACCGTTAAAGGCGATAATATTTACAATATCGCTATCAAGGGTAACTTTGATCAAGCGCAAGATATGATTAAGGCCAGCTTTGCTGATCAATCATTTTTGAAAGGCGAGCGTAAATTAGTCGCGGTAAACAGCATCAACTGGGCGCGCATCATGTCTCAGATTGTTTATTACTTCTATTCGTCATTGAACCTAGGTGGTCCTTTGCGCCCCATGGCGTACTCGGTTCCAACAGGTAACTTTGGTGATATTTTTGCCGGTTACATGGCGAAAAAAATGGGCTTGCCCATTGAACAATTGATCATCGCGACTAACAGTAACGATGTATTGCATCGCTTAATGAGCAAAAATAAATACGAAGTGCACGAGTTGCTTCATACTATTACTCCATCAATGGACATTGCGGTATCGTCTAACTTTGAACGTTTATTGTTTGATTTGTACGACCGTGACGGCAAAGCAATGACCGAATTAATGGGTCGCATGAACGCTAAAAAAGACGTAGTGAAACTGGATGAAGCTAAGTTGGCCAAAGCCCGTGAGTTGTTTGACAGCTACGCCTGTGATGAAGATGCTACGGTTAAAACCATGCAAGACGTATTTTCTGAAACCGGTTATTTATTAGACCCACACACAGCCGTTGGTGTTAAAGCCGCTCGTAGTGTTCGCCGTAATCAAAACATTCCTATGATTACTTTGGGTACAGCACATCCGGTTAAATTTGAAGAAGCGGTAGAGCGTGCCGGTTTTGATCATCCAGCACTGCCACATCACTTAAAAGACTTGATGACACGCGAAGAACGTTTAGATGTACTGCCAGCAGATTTGGCTGAAGTGCATAAGTTTATAGCTGAAAAAACCTTTAAGTAACCTTTAGAATTTCTATATAGGTTAACGAAAAACCGAAGTAGTGTTTATAACTACTTCGGTTTTTTTATGTTTTTAAATTACGTCACTTTAAATTTATTGGGTAGATCATATATGACTGTTCACATTCAACGTCGCCCAAGTGACGCTTCACTGCCATTGGTTGATCGTATTTTACAAGGGCGCGGTTTAACCCGTGATGCGCTGGCCTATAGCTTAAATGGTCTGGCCGATTTTAGTGCGCTTAAAGATATAGATAAGGCGGCGCAATTATTGGCGCAGGCCATTAATAAAAAACAACGTATTTTAATTGTAGGTGATTTTGATGTAGACGGGGCCACCAGTACTGCGCTGGCGGTAGACTGTTTACAAAAAATGGGGGCGGCGTGGGTGCATTTTTTAGTGCCAAATCGGTTTGAATACGGTTATGGATTGTCAGTGCCCATTGTCGATTTAGCGCAAAAAGAATTTCAGCCCGGTTTATTGGTGACGGTTGATAATGGTATTTCAAGTTTTGAAGGCGTGGCTCGTGCTAAAGAGCTGGGTATGCAGGTATTGGTAACGGATCATCATTTAGCCGCCGACAGTTTGCCCAATGCAGATGCTATTGTGAATCCGAATCAGCCCGGTTGTAAATTCCCCTCCAAAAACGCCTGTGGCTGCACGGTTATTTTTTATGTGTGCTGTGCGTTACGACGTCACTTAATTACTGCCGGTGTTGATCAAAACTCCCTGCCTAATATGGCGC
>JAPYOO010000532.1 GCA_029938135.1 Bermanella sp.
CTATTCATAAAAAGCCAGCTTACGCTGGCTTTTTACGTTTAGGACGAACACTCACCACCTACCTCAAAACTCCCCAGTACTAATATGCCCATTTAAAACTTTCATAAACCCCTCATTACTTTGCAAATAATACTTTGAAATATAAATGCTAAAAGGCTTTTTGACTTCAACTGTTTTTACAAATGTTTTTGGGTGAATGGCCAGGCTTTGCACGCGGGACTCAAATACAGCTTGCGCTACAAATACCGCATCCACTTGGTTGGTGATGAGCAAATTGGGTAACTGTTTAATATCACTTGAAAGCACTTGGTAGCCCGAACGTGTTAACCAGCGATAGGTATTGGTTTTGCCCACCGTGGCCACTTTACTATTAATTTTAAAATCACGATCACGCACATCAACATCACTTTTGTTTAATACAAACCAGCTCCAGTTATTGAACGTAACAGGCTTAGAAAATACCGCGTATTTATCTCGCTCTAAATTTTTTGATGCTAAGAAAAACCCCTGAATCTCATCTTTACGCAGTGCCTTTAATAACAATGAATAATTGTCATATAAGCGCAGAGTAAATTTAACTTGGCTGTCTTTAAGGGCTAGGCTTACTGGAGCAATGGCGCTGCCAGCAAGTTTATTGTGCTCTTGAAAGGTGTAAGGCTTAAAGTTGGGCACACCCAATACCATAGGCTGAAAGGCCTTCGCTGGGTTGGCTAATAAGATGAATAGGATGAAGCTCATCGTGTTTATTCTGAGTTTCGCAGTTGTATTGATATTCATGGAGGCAGATTTAGTTAGGTATTAATAATGAGTTTAGTCGGGTTTTGACTAATAAAGAGGATTAATTGTTCGTTAATTGATCAGTTCTGGTGCTGTTTTTAATAAACAGACCATGTTGGCTGAAAATGACTTGAACCCTGCCTAAAGCCGACTATTTTTAAATCAAAGGCTAAGGAATAGTCGGTAAGGACACAGCAACAGGATGTTGCAAACAGGACGTTAGAGTAGGGATAGAACGCAGGGATAGGAAATAATGGAGTTGGCCAGGATGGCCTGTCAGGAAGACACCTAGGGTGAACGAAAGGGTAGGGGCCACAAGCTTCTACCCTTTTTACGTACAGGGATGTACGGTATCCTAGAAATGCATAATTACATGGAGGTAATGTATTAGGGTAACGCAGGAGCGGTTACCGAGGATGCAATTTCTAGGGTCCCAATTCGTTTCAATATCCCAATTAATACCATGCTTTCCAGAACCTATGTGGCGGTTATCGAGGATGCAATTTCTAGGGTCCCAATTCCTTCTTCGATCTAATTCAAACTAGTGCTTTTCAGGAACGATTCTGCAGTTACCTAAACGTAATTTGTAGGGACCAATTAGTTATCGATCCAATCGTATTAACCAAAGCCTGATCAAGTAATTAGAACCCTAAAAATGTTCCAGACATTTTTGAGGATACCGCCGATCGGTAATTGCTCCCTGCATTACTCTAATACATCACATCCCTGTGATTATCCCTGGGCATATGCGCTCCATGGCATCCATGCCACCGCGCTATACCGCCCTTCCCTGGGCATAAAAAAACGGCCCGTAGGCCGTTTTCAGTTTTGGAGTCTAGCAA
>JAPYOO010000137.1 GCA_029938135.1 Bermanella sp.
GTTGGCATTCTGGTCTCGCTTGTCTGTAGGATCGGGTGGAAATGTCTTGTAGAACAAACCTTAACATTTATTTTAATGGGCTTCAGAGTCCTGTGACTCAGACGCTATTAGACGTAAATAGAGTCACAATAATGGCCTTTATTCTTTTTTTGCTCTTTGCCCCATGTTACAGCCTCGAACACAGCAATCCGTGATAATTTTTCTATACTGGAACTATTACCCTCAGGCTGGATGGCCTCATGTCACTTAACTTACCTGCATTACCGCCAGAACTGCTTAACCAGCAAATGGAGTTTTTAAAAAAAAATGCCATTTACCTGCTTATCATCAACAATCAAGTGGTGGATACCTCTGAAAAACTGGTAGCAGCATTGGGTTATGAAAGTAAAGATGAGGTGCCCACTTGGTTCCCTCAGTTAATACCTCACAATCACCCCAAGGAATTTTTGGTTTATCACAAGCTCATCACTCATAAGGGCAGCTGTGAAAATTACGACCTTAAGTTAATAGGCAAAGATAAGCGAATTATCATTATGCGTTTTTCAGCACAGACATTAAATTACACTGAAAACGAATGTAATGTGATGTTGATAGGGGAAGATGTCACCTATCAGCATAAAAAACTTGATGATCTGAGTGAGTCCTCTAGTTTATTTCAATACAACCCTTACTCCATTATTATTACCGATCCTTTGGGCACGATCATTAAAGTGAACCCTAAATTTATTAAAAAAACTCAATTCTTAGAAGCCGAAGTATTAGGGCTAAGTATTTTTGATTTCAAACACATTCCAGGTACAGAACCTCAAGCGATACTTAACATCATTACCCACCAAAAAGACTACCGCTGCGATTTTATCAGCCTTCAAAAGAATGGTGTTGAGTTCGAAGAAGACTTATATGTTATCCCTGTATTTGAATACGGGGAATTAAATAGAATATTATTCATTGGCGAAGACATATCCGTTCAAAAGCAAATCATGCTCGGCCTAGAACAAAAAGCGTATTATGATGACGTGACGGGGTTTTATCGAAAAGATGTAGGGTTTTCTTTACTGTATGAAATATGTGACGACGACAATAACTTTGGGGTTTTCTTTCTTAACTACCGGTCACTCAATAAAATAAACGAAAGTTTAAACGACCAAACCAGTGAACAAATTCTTAAAACGGGTAGTGAACGCTTAAGGCACGCCATGCGTCAGCAAGATATTTTTGTCCACTGGCAAGGTGGAGAATTTATTATTATTACCCCCAGCCTAAATGATAGTAATAATATTAATGTGGTGGCAGATAAAATTATGTCAGCATTTAAACTGCCATTCACTATAGATGGTATCTCAGTGAACATTAACATTGATTTAGGTGGATGTTACTGCCAAATAAGTAAAGGGCCAGTAGTGGCCCGAGACATTGTAAAAGCGGCCCATGACAACATGCATGTATCAAAACAAGGTGAGCAATTAATTTGCACCTCTATTTATGGAAAAGACGGTACCCGCGCCATTCGCCAATACCCCATTTAAAGACCTGCCATTATCGGCTTAGTGTCCCTGTCAAAACTTACGCATACCAGCCCGCTATTCATTCTTTTTTCAGGCAGCATGCCTCACATGCAATTGCTCATACGCTTTAAGCCACAGTTTTAAACTACTAGGGCTTGCCAGGCACACAATTAAGTTCTGAAACTCCCCTTGATACTTCATCAGCACCTCTAATGCTTGTTGCGCCGCCATCATATGAGGAAACTGATTGCCGCCGGTGCCTAAAGATACAAACGCCAAAGAATCTACATTGTGTTTTATGGCTATTTTAATGGCGTTCTCATAACAATCTTTTAGCTGGTTAAGTGACTGACAACCCCAGTGATCGCCCCCTGAATAATGAGGCGGCACCGTATGAATCACCGCATCACAGGGTAAGTTGTAGCCCTTGGTAATAACCGCCGCCCCTGTTTGTATCCGGCCAATGTCACGACAGGCCTGTTGTAGTTGAGGCCCTGCCCGTGAAAATATTTTTTCACTGCTGCCGCGCCCCTTATATAAATTCCGGCTGGCGGGGCGAACGATCGCCTGCACATTTAACTCACTTATATCAGCCACTATAAAATCCAACGAATTATGTTGAACACTACTTTGTTTAATTTTAAAGGCTCGAGTTTCATCAATTAACTGAGTAAGCCATTGATAATAAGGAGTGCCTCCTGTGCTTTTATTGTCAGTGGTTTTCTGTGCGATGTAGCTTTTGGCCCAACAAAAGTGTTGCTCCCTAAATTGCGCCATGGCTTCCAGTACTCTATTAAACAACACCGTACTGGCTAAGGGTTTAATACTGGTCATATTTTCAATGTTTTTAATCATCTGACGATGCTGTAAGGGCATGTAATTACACATGTCGTTAAGATGGCGGGTAAGCGTGCTCTCTGCATGTGGCACTTTTAAAAAAGCCGTTAACAAGGGCAGTAAGCTGCTTTGAGCGCCGATTTCACCCCTGTAATTTAAACGCGCCGGCATTCTCCCTTCATAGGTGATCTCTTGAAAAAAGCCGATATAAGGACGAAAGTGATCAAAGTATGGTTGTGGCGACATATGCTCAGGAATACGTCGCAAGATTTCACTTTGTTTATGTAAGGTGGTTTCAATTGTGTGCAGGCAGTGATTAATGTCACTGGGTTCACGCACATCCAAGTTCAAAATGCTCTCTATCATCTCACTCGCCAATGCCTCTATAGCCACATGAACCAATATAAACCAGTGTTCATCGCTAAACGTTACAAAATTTTGCAAAGTGTCAATATTGCCAAGCTCTATGGGTTTGTTTTTATCGATCCGCTTCCAGTTATACAAAGCATAACCGTCGTAACTTAAAATAGAAGGCCGCCCTAATAATTCACAGACCGAAATTAATGGCTGAGCAATATTTTGCGGTAGTTTTTTACAGGTAGACTGTCCCACTTGGTTAATATAGCCTGATGCTATAAATGCTAAACGCAAATAATACAGACGTAACTCCGAAATGTTTGTGTCATTAATATTGGGGTCTGGCCAAAAGGGAATCGTCCAAGTGCTTGCCTGCGCTCTAAAGTCTTGGCGCAGCAACAACTCAGGCAACTGACGTCCCCATTCGTTTACCACCTCTAATTGAGGGTACAACGTAAATTGACTAGCTGGGTCCTTGCTGGGTAAAAATCCCCTTTCATACTGTTGAGAATGCATAAAGACACCACTGCATGAATGTAAAGGTGTGAAGACACTACTAATCTTAGTCGGTTTATGGGTATTTAATTCAATAGTAAAGTCTTTAGTGCGGGGATTTTAAATGATTTTAGTCTGTTGGAAGTATTGCTATATAAACATTCATTCTATTGGCTATTTTTTTACTTTTTAATTCTTTTAATGTCTTTAAATATCGTCTTTTAATTCCAATCGTCTACGCCGTACTTGTTCAGTATGGTATCCAGTTGGCCATTCATTCGTAACTCATCCATGGCATCAGATAATACCTTAGCATAGATTTTTGACTTCGCTGACATCGGCGAAAAGGTCACATAAAAATTAAGAAAATCTTTGCTGCAACCGACTTTTTTAACATTGCTGTTTTTACCCATTTTATGAATCAAGAAATCAGCTATGTTCGCGTCGGCCATAGTGGCATCTAAGCGCCCTAATTTAATCATGTTTAAAATTCGTGCCATGGGATTTTCTCCCGTAAGGTAAAGCACCTGTAAATTTTTAGCATTGTGTTTAAGAAAACTATTTAACGGCTCGGAATACGCATAACCCTTCACTAGCCCAAGCTCCATGCCCTTAAGACTAGATACCCCGTTAAAACGCCATGTGTTATTGGCAGAGGTATAATAACAACCCATAGAGCGACCCTGTTCATTTTGGGGAAATACGTGTCTAGGGGCGTCATCGACAGACGCTATTAATAAACCATTAACCGTGCCTTCCGTCACTTCACGAATACCACGCGCCCATGGCCGAAACACGTATTCAATCTCATACCCCTTATTGCGAAAAGCGTATTCCAGTATTTCCACCACAAACCCAGGCTTTTTGGCCAATTGCCCCTGGGCTGAATGTTGGTCTTTGCAGTAGTAAGGGCAGTAGTCATCCACAGAGAACGTGAGCGTTTGCGCCATGACATTTACGGCCGAAAACAGGCAAAGCTGCATCACTATTAATACCCGCTTCATTGGCACCCCCTAAATATAAGCCCCCGCAAGCCATTTAAAAGCAAATTTAAGAAATTCGCGGGTATTTACAGAATAGAAATAATTAGCCAAAAGGCCAATAAAAGACGATCTATAGTGCGCTTACACTAATAATAGTCAAAAACTATCACACCAATAGAATCAATTAATTTAACTAATCATTAAGTTGCCCCTATAATTGCTTTATCACTTAAGCAAACCCACACAGAGGAATTAATATGTCAAAGCTACTTGATCAAACCGGCCAGAGCGTTCCACAAGTCACATGGCCTACCCGCATAGCCGATGAATGGGTAAATGTTACAACGGACGAGGTCTTCAAAGGCAAAACCGTCGTGGTATTTTCATTACCCGGTGCCTTCACCCCTACATGCTCATCTACTCACCTACCACGATACAACGAGTTGGCGGGTGTGCTGAAAGAGAATGGCGTGGATGACATTGTATGTATCAGTGTGAACGACACGTTTGTTATGAACGCATGGTTAAATGACCAAGATGCCCACAACATACGTGTTATTCCGGATGGCAATGGCGAGTTCACCGATGGTATTGGCATGCTTGTGGATAAATCAGACATAGGATTTGGCAAACGCAGCTGGCGTTACAGTATGTTAGTGAAAGACGGTGTTATTGAAAAAATGTTCATTGAGCCTAATAAGCCTGGCGACCCGTTTGAAGTATCTGACGCCGATACCATGCTTAACTACATCAACGACGCGGCACAAGTGCCAGCATCAGTCAGTGTATTTACTAAGCCTGGTTGTTCATTTTGTGCCAAGGCAAAAGCCGACTTAAAAAATGCAGGTATTGTTTTTGAAGAAGTGGTGTTAGGCCGAGATGCCAACTTAACCAGCCTGCGCGCCATGACGGGAAAAGAGACCGTACCTCAAGTATTTATTGCTGGGAAGCACATCGGTGGCAGTGAAGAGTTGGCAACGTACTTAAAGTCTTAGTCCTTTAAATACGTTAAACCTTTAAATCCAGTATCCGTGAGTATCACGGGTACTGGGTTTTTACAGTTTCGCGTGTTTGGCTTTAAGCGTTTTATCAACCTTATAAAACAAGGGTAAAAGTAAACCCGCCACCACAATCACTGTGCTCACAATATCAATAACGCTGTGGTACTGCTGATACACCATCAATAAAAAATAGCCCAGCAAAGATACTAGCCACAACGTGAACAATCGTTGCCACATTACGCTTAAACACATCACTAACACTAATGACAATGCGCTATGGGTACTGTAATCCCAGCCAAATTTTAACCAAAATTCAAAATATCTATCCATAAATCTAATGGCATATACCAGTGTTATGCTCACCACTAACAAGCCCCCAAGACACACAAGCTTTAGCCGGTTTCGTTTTAACGCAAACTGACACAATAGCCATGCACACAAAAGCACCAGCAACGGAATATAAATGTCGGCTATGTTAGCTAGAATTTGGAAACTGGGCATTTAAACGTCTTACAATTAATTATTAATGTTTTGGTGGAAATGGATATGCCTACACGCCACACTCCATTATGGGATTCGATTACATTAAAGCTTGAATCTGCCTATTGCCCTTCATTCAAATCACACTCTAGCTTGCCGGTTTTACGCATGCATTCATCTGATTTGGCGCTGTCATAAACTCCTTGCCCTACTTGCTGCCAACTGCACGCGCCTGCCAGTAGTATTAATACACTCATTAATGTGAGTTTTAAAATGTTCATCGCTCTCTCCTTATTAGGGTAAGTCTTGAATTAAACTCGCTAGCGTAACTTAAGTGATTATTTTTTAACAAGCATTAAAGCGAAACTCTTCACTTTTAATGGCGTGCATAAGAGATTTGGCATCATCGCAACTGCCCAGTAACCACGCATCCATTTCGTCGCTATGAATGATCAAGGGCATTCGGTGGTGTACTTGCTTCAGCTTATCGTTGGGGGCTGTGGTAAGAGTAACAAATTGGTTCTGTGGCTGCTGGGCGTTTGCAGGGTAATACACTGCCGCCATTAACATCAGCTGTTTAAGGCTGTGCTCTACTAAATATTTTTGTTTATGAATGGGGCGCTTTTTTGATGTTTGTTTTTCAGTTGCATTGTTTTCGCTGACGGTTTTCCATTCGTACCAGCCCGAGCACACCACGAGTGCACGCTGAGATTCAAAAGCCCCCTTAAAGGTGTTTTTTTCATCTATGGTTTCTGATTTCGCATTAATAAGCACTTGTTTTGACCAACTGGGTTTAATGCCCCAGCTCATTTCTTTGGCGGCCACTTGGCCATCACTTGGCAATAGTAACAAGGTAGAGTCTGTGGGACGTAAATCATCGTTACTGGTGGGATAAATAGAAATCCCCAAGGCATCCATGAAAGCCTGTACGTTGGGGTTATTACTGATATACATACGGCCACACATATAGTGCTCCTGTTAAAGGCCGTGAAAGTGAGCCGTTTAAAACCAACATGTTACAACGTTGGCGTTAACTTTATAAGCGGCACTTAATTAAATATGGAGTGAACTGTTTAGTGAGTCCGCTGGCAACCCACACGTTAAATTATTATTCAGAGACAATTCTATTCTCAAGATGACCAAGAAATTCGGCACTGGTTACTACCTCATCACCCAAGCTCAGATAAAATCCTTGGTTCCAGATATTAATCGGCTTAAAAATAACACCGGCCGAAGTGCCCGTTAAAATAATGGATCCTTGTTTAACCTTGCCATGGGGCAGCAAAGAGACCGAGGATTCACTGGTATAAAAAGGCGTTTCTTTAAGCGAAAAAGCCTGGTTCACAATATCGTCCACTTTTAGAATCATCGTGGCGCTAGAAAAATTTTGACGAGTACGATTATTTACATGCAGCTTTAAGGCGATACCTAGGTAAAAATCAGCCTCTTTGGGAATTACAAAAAGATAACCGGTTGGAAAAAAACTCGACTTGCCTTTTGCATCGGCAAAGCCAGTGGTTCCCATGGGCTCGGATAGTTTTAGTTGCTTTAATAGTGTGTACCGGTCGGAAAAATCATTACACAAAATCAACCCAAACTCACGGGCCTTGCTAACATTAGAAATATCATGCAATGGCACCATGCAAAGCTCTGCCTCATAATCTAGGCGCTGGGTGAAGGTAATATCCGCATTCCACGCGGTCGTTTGTGCCAACTTAGGAAACAAAAATGGAGGGTCATCTAAGTGAACCTCTTCTGCATGTTCACTGTAGTTAGTACCGGCGGCTAAGTGCGGACCAGAATAACGGTAAGGCTGAATCAGTGAACTTAAATGTGCCAGTGATGCTGCCCCCTCAATTTCGCTTAACGCTTGGTAACCCACACTGTGGTACAAATCAATTAAGTTGGCTGTTTTTTCACTGCCATACATTTGTGTTAAATTTATACCACTAACACGATCACCATGATGTTTTAAAACTAATATTAACGCATCGTTGCTACGGGCGAAGGTAAGCGCTTGGGATCGTTCTGCAATTTTAAATAAAGGTTTACCTTCTAAGCGGGTATCAAACAGGGGTTGCGATACATAATAACTGTATGCACCAAAACATAATAAAATCGATACAATCACACTACCCAGTATTTTCATATATTCCCCATTACTCGCCGATGAAACGAAAGACATTAAATTTATGACTTCCTACCATACTATAGAATGTGCATTGAGAGTAAATAACGCCAAGGCCTTACAACTCACTAGACAAAACCGGACAATGATTTTTCTAACCATACCCACCTGTATCTTTAGCGTTATTTTATCCCGAACAAAAACCCTGCACCCAAGCCAATTTTGTTTCGACTATTTATAGCTTTATATTTTGTGGGTTTACGTAAAAAACTGATTCTGATCTCGCGACTATTCTATGCAAATACACGGCTGGCTGTTACTGACCATATGCTTCGCAACAACCATGTCGCTCTATTAGGTCTATACTTTTGTGAACGCTTTAGGGTATTGGAAAATAAAATGCTGCATAAATGCTACCTACCGTCAGTAACAGCCACATTCATTATATTGCTTACATTAATGGTGAGTATGCCGGTAGTATCTAACGAGCCTGAAGCCCTTAAATACAGCATTAGTAATGCGCTTACGCTGCCTTTAGCCAATGTATCAATCGTAAATGGTCAGGTTAAAATCAAAGAAAATGAAGGTCTATTGGTAAAATTAGGACAGGAAATTGCCAAAGAACTGGATTTACCGCTTACAATTATTCCTGTTGGCCGAAAATATGTAGTGAGTAATTTACTCAATGGGAAATCGGATATTTTGTGTTACCTAATTCCAGAATGGGTAGCCTCGGCGGCCAGCTCTTTTAATTGGAGTGATACATTTATGTCGGCAAAGGATATTCTTATATCGTC
Source organism: Bermanella sp. (assembly GCA_029938135.1). Classification (GTDB taxonomy): domain Bacteria; phylum Pseudomonadota; class Gammaproteobacteria; order Pseudomonadales; family Oceanobacteraceae; genus Bermanella. The sequence continues at coordinate 8,584 of JAPYOO010000137.1, forward strand.
TAAATCAGACTTACATTTGTCGACCTTTGAAGATTTACGAGGACTTAATATTGGTTTAATAAAACATTACAGCTACCCCATTTTACAAGACATGATTGACCGTAAAGAAATTTTCCCCATTTATGCGTCAACTGAAATAAACGCGTTTATGCAGTTATTTCGTAACCCAGATGTAGATGCCATTGTCTTTAAAGACTTAAATTTTGATTGGCTTTATAGCGCCCATGGTGGTGCGTTAACAAGTCATAACGTGGTAAAACATTCGCTGGTTATTGAGTATATAGAACCCAGATGCGCTGTTAGCCGTAATAGAGCCTTGGATATGAAAAAAATTAATAACGCGATCGCTCGCTTCAAAAAGAAACGCCACACTAACTCGCTATAGCTGGGTAAGTTCAGA
>JAPYOO010000138.1:0-4223 GCA_029938135.1 Bermanella sp.
ACTAATGTGTAATCCAGTAAGGTCACGGTATTGCTGATATTGGCATAACGTGAGGACACATAGTTGATACCCAGACCTGCTTCTAGCGGTAACTGGGCAATTCGGTTGATACTGCCCCAAATGCTGGCGGTTTTTTCGGGTACATTCACCGGAGTGTTATGACTGATGTCAATCTCCGTGTCTTCATTGTAAAAATTCCCGAATTTAGCCTGAGTATATGCAAGGTTTCCCCCTATTCTTAAGCGCTCACTGATAATAGTGCGAATGGCAAACTCAAGCCCCTGCGAGTGTTGTTCATTAATGGTCACGGCCTCACCCGATGTCTGGCTAACACTTTCTTTTTCTATATCGTATAGCGCCAGTGTTAATTCACTGTGTTCATCCAGTGCCGCCTTTAGGCCCACTTCCATATGGGTTAAGTCCGCGGGTTTAAAGGCGCTGATATCACTTACAGCAATAAAGTCCCCTGCAATATCATCATGTTGTTTACTAAATTGTGAATAGGCACTGACGTATGGTGTAAGCGCATATACAAATCCTAATGAATAACTAGATTGCTGGTAGCTTTTTTTAATGGTTTTATTATCACGTACGCTTTCATCAAAATCATAAAACGCGCGATCAATAAATAAATCTTCAGTTTTATAAGACGTACTTAAACCTAGATGTGGGCTAAGTTGAGTGTGATTAGAAAGTGTTGCCGAGGTCATTTTAAGTAACAATGTATCCTTTTTAATGTCCACGCTGCCGGCCACATCAAAGCTGTTAAAGGCGCCTGCGTCGGGATTGTGAATATTGATGTCATCCACAAAAATATCAACGGGTTCAAAACCGACAAAATGATCAAAGTCATTTTCACTGTATTCAAGGTGTAATGAGAATACACTGGGTAAACTTGCCACGTCTTGTTCAAGGGTGAAACCAGATTGCAAGCCAAAAAGATTACGGTCATGTTTCACATACAAGCGGTCTCGGTCTAGGTTACCGGTGGTGTTGTTATAAATATACGACTCTGCATTTTTCCAAAGACGCTTGGCCGAAAATTGATACAGAGTCGTTTGATTTTTAAGTTGCTCACTGGGGGCCCAATTAAGGCGTATGGTCTGCCAGTGACTTTTTGAACTAATAACGTGGTCGGCCACATTGTAGTTATTGCCAAGGGTTGCCCTATCAATAACAAGGTTGTCTTCAGTTTTAATAATATCTGTAATAGCATCTTGGGCAACACTGTTAGGGACCATAGGGGTGCCCCAATAGGAGGGCAGGTCATCTTGTTGTAGGTCAATGGCAAACGTTACATTAAGAGTGTCATTGATCTGGTAAAAGTAAGACGCCTCACTATTCATGTATTCTGCATCACTGTCATCAACCCAACCTTTTGAAGCGCGGTAATTTACATTTAAATGATACGCCATTGAATCATTGATGGGGCCAGAGAACTGAGCCAAGTGAGATGTGTCGTGAGTGCCTTTGGCTAGTCGTATATCGCGATGATGCAATTGTGTAAGACTGGCTCGTTTGCTCACCATATTAATGGTGCCCCCAGCCGAACCTTGGCCGAGATGTAAGGAGCTGGCCCCTTTTAAAATTTCAACACGTTGTAAATTACTGGTGCTTAAAGGTCGCATATTAAAGGTGCTTTGGCCCATAGATATACCATTCACCAATACCTTTATAGAATTGCCGGTAAAACCACGCATGCTAAAACTATAGGGCTCAGATGGAGACTCCCCCGAGATCACCCCCACCATGCTCTGCACCACTTCCACTACATTATTTAAACCTCTTGCCTGAATGGTGTGTTCATCAATAATTTCAATGCTGGCAGGTGTGTGGCAATTGGTTAAGTTAAAGGGATTATTGGTCACGGCTTGCATGTTTAAACCAATGTCTTTTACCGCGGCACCTTCGACTTTTAAATTAATTATTTCTTGTAAAGACAGCTCGAATAAGTCGTCCATGACGTTTGTGTCGGGCTCTATTTGGCAAGCCTGAGTTGTTTGCGTGGATAACAGACACAAGGGCGTGGAGAGTAAAATAAGGAGTTGAGTGTAGTTAAGCTTTAAGATCATAAATAATGACAACTATTCAGCTAACAGATCAGTCACATGTTAGTCACCGATGTTAAAGAGGTGGCACGTATGACCAAGTATAGACCTAACCGCGAGGGGGGTTATTTGTAAAAGAATTAAAAATAAATACCCTTATTCCATTTGGTTTTATTCTGAGAAGATCCACAAACGCAGGCGTTATGTTTAATTTCAGTGGCTAATTTAAGTGCTTAATTTAAACCCTTTTACCGTGCTTAGGGCGTCCCAAAACAGCGTGCAAATTTTTGTAAATCGTCATCCGCTATAGTATTTTCTTGCATGTAATCTTGAAACTCTTGAACGCTCATATCCACTGTATAACTGGCGGGGATACTATTGTGTTCAAGGCAATGGCCCAGCCCAATAGAGATGCCTTCATGACTGGCCTGTACCCAGCCGACTAACGCGGTGCCTGCAAACTGCAGGGTGTAATGTTGGCCAGGTTTGAAGGTGGTCTTAAATTTTTGCTCATTAAATAGGGCTTTCATGGCCAATAAATCCCAGTGTGGCTGGTGATTAAATTCATCATGGCCACTTAGGTGACTATGGCCCCAAGAGATCAGCTGCAATACTAGGGGCTCAACTGTGAGTCCCGTGGCGGTTAATTGGTAAGCCGAGCGTTTGTCGTTGCTGTGCTGCTTTTCAATCAATCCTGCCTGCTCTAACTCCTTTAAACGAGTACTTAATAAGTTAGTGCCCATGCCAGGCAGCGCGTCATTAAAGTCTTTAAAGCGGCAAGCTTTGATCAATAGCTCTCTAAATATTAATAGAGTCCAGCGCTCACATAACATGTCGGATGCTAGGGCTAGGGCACAGTTTTGTTTGTAGCTGCGTTTCATGTAAATCCTTGTATGCCAAACCCGCTGACAATTTTAAGAGAGCATCTGTATTTTAAACATTGCTATATAATTTTAAAGTATTATTATCGCTATATGTTTTTAAAGTAAAAAAGAGGCTAAGAGATGATAATTCAAACTCCAATAGCAGCAAATGCCCTGTTTTCGGGACTGAGTGCCGCATTTATTGCTTGGCAGGGTATTTGGTTGGCCACGCATATTGGCATGCCCCAATGGCTGTGGGCCCTTGTGATGTGGGGTTTAGCGGCTTTTTCACTGCAGTTGGCTGCGATGGTGGTGAATGCTCGTTTAGCCCAGTTATTGATTAAATCGGTCATTATGGCCGACGCCTTATGGTTGGTGGTGGCAAGTCTTGCGCTTATGTGGTTTCAGGGCGCGTTGTCGGTAATGGGCATCATCATCGTATTGTCGGTTAATGCCGTGGTGGGGGCTTTAGCGGTATGGCAATTCTTAGCTTGGAAGCAAACGTCGAAAATGATGGGTGAGGGTGGAGCATAAAAGAGTGTGTGCAATAGTAAGCCAAAAGTTTACGTTTTAAGTGAGCCGCTCAGGGGGAAGATAAATAAGGTGAGTTTCTTTATACTTAAAACGCTTGTATAAATAAGGCTTGGTTTACCCTTTAACATTAATGGAAAAATGTATGAAATATCTCACCTCTTTTATTGCCAGTGTGTGCCTTGTGGCCTGTAGTGGACCTTCTGGCCAAAAAGAAAAAGAGCTGGCCACTGAAGAATTCATTAACTGTAATTTTTATAGCGCCATGCAAACGGCTCAGCAAGCCATTGACTATGCCGGCGATGATCTTAACATTAAGGTGCCTGCATTATTAATTTTAGGAAAAAGTGCTGATATTTTAGAACAACCCACCTTGGCCCATTCAGCCTATGAAAAAATAGTCGTCTTGGCCCCAGGGGTAACTGATATTACCGAGGCAAAAGAGATTGCCAATAATTTTGTGAACAGTTTGTCAGAATTTACACCTGAAAAAGTTAAAAACTGCCCAGCGTTACAGGGTTAATGTTCGTTAATATTGGGAAACATCATGTTAGAACTTAGACCTAATTGTGAATGCTGTAATAAGGATTTACCACCTGAATCTGATGAAGCAATGATATGCACGTTTGAATGTACCTTTTGTGCCCGTTGCGTTGAAAATACCTTAAAACACGTTTGTCCAAACTGTGGCGGTAATTTTGTATCACGCCCCATTAGGCCCAAAGTACTATTAAAAAATAACCCTGCCTCGACGTTGCGTGTATTAAAAGAAGCGGGTTGT
>JAPYOO010000138.1:4323-8980 GCA_029938135.1 Bermanella sp.
TTATTGATTGAATGCAAAATTAAAGGAGTAGTGCATGAAAGAGATTACTCGTATTAATCACGTGGGACTAAGGGTAAGCAGCTTAGAGCTGGCCCGTGAATTTTATGGGAAATTAGGGTTCATTTTTTTAGCCGGTCCACTGGGTCCCGAGCCTGTGGCGATTATGGAACATCCATCAGGCGTGAATATTAATTTCATACTTAATGCCAATCAAACTAAAAAATCAAACATATTGATGGATGTGCCCGAAAAACATACCGGTTACACCCATGTAGCGTTAGAAGTGACCGATCTTGAATCGGTACAACGTTATCTTGAATCTATCAATTACGTGATTACCGAAGGCCCTATTGTCACGCCAGAGGGCGCGTCGTTTATTTTTATCCGCGATCCTGATGATAATGTTATCGAGTTTCACAAACCGGCCTAACCTTTATTTCGTTGTTAAATAGGAATGGGCATGCCGGTAATGTGTTGATGAAACATAAAAGCCAAGATGTAAACCAAACTTCCCAATACGATAGCCAAGATATTTAAGCCTAGGGTTTTTTTAGGTTTTGAAGTTACTGTCTGTTCATTACTTGAAAAAACTATCGTGAGCAATGAATACACCCCAAACGAGCCGACTAATAACAGCGTTGCCAAATCTCCATTGGCAAAGACATGACCCACTGAAAATAGTAATACTCCCAGTAACATAGGGTGGCGTAATGTGGTTTTCATACTGCAAGGTAAGTATGTGCAAGTAAGAGAAATTAATGCAGGCCACATTAATATCACAGGAACCCAGTGTGCGCCTTCAATGGGTGTAAACAAGTGAATAATATCAGCATGGCCTTTACCATAAATCATTAACCCTAATCCAAGTGCCGACACTAAACTGAACAGCCCCAGGTATGGCTGCAGGCCTATTTTTTTAATAAGCTGATCTTTTAAGGTTAATGCGGGTACTAAGTGCATGCCGTAAAAGAGAATCATGCCGGTTATCAGTAATTCCATATTATTAATCCTTTATGTTTGTTGGGGTTATATTAAGTAATATTTTACTTAATACTTTTTGACAGGTTTTTAAATCCTGTTGATTAATGCCCTGAGTGGCTTGTTTTTCTTGCACCATAATAAGTTGGGCTATACCTGCAAAATCAGCGTTAGGGTCGACGCAAATACGTTTAATACGTAAATCCAGGTTGTCGTTGATACGGTGTATCCATTGCTTTTTTTCAAGGCTGTTAATAGATACCGATAACGACGCTGAACTAATGGATAGTTTTTGTGCCAGTTGCTTTTGGCTATAGCCTTTCTCTTCACCCATTAATAAACCCACAATACGAAATTCAGCCAAGCTAATATCGTGGCTTTTAATAGCGGACTCTAATGACACCGCTAATAAGCGTTGTACCTTGTTTATGGTAGGCAGTAACAGTTTATTAAAGGCAGCAAGGTAACCTGCTTGGGTGGCCATAATTAGGATTCCTGAAAATACATATAGTTAGTTAGATTAACTAACTATAATGGAGGTGGAAGTCGTTGGCAAGTAGTGATATTGCCTTGACGGGGACTAAAAAGGGGAGGGGCAATATTTTTATTTGTAGTGCCCAAGGCATAACAACACGCCTTGGGTTTTTGCGCAGTGAGCGTTTAACAGGGGTAGCTTACAGGTTTTGCCAATGATGCATGATTCCCAAGCCATGAATAAGGGCAATGAATAGGCAAATAAGGGAGCTCCACAACCAAAAGTTTCGACTGTTATCTTTAATCACGGCTTGTTTACTGATTACTAATATTCCTAAACCTGCCAGCGCACGCACACTGTAAATGGCGGTGATAATAAGCAGTATGCATTTTAGCAAGGGCAAAGGGTCCATTAATCCCGCTCCAGAAAAAGCATACAGTCCGCATATAAATAATACCGCCGCAATGGCCAGAGTAATGAAGCTTGCAAGCCAAAACTTTTGTTGTGACATAGTAACCATAGCGCGGCCAGCGCCAAAAAATTGATACCAGGATGCACCGCCCAAAACAATGGCAATGTGCAGTAACGCGGCTACCCAACTTAAAATGCCTGCCAATATTAAAAAATCTAAGTTCATGAGGATTCCATTTTTAGCTTAAAACACTGAATACACCGCTGGCTCTGGCAATTCTTTTGGTATCAACGCTGAAGTAACAATTGGCGAAGGCCATGCTTTTACCCACTTTTTGCACATCAGTGTGTATCTCAATCCAGTCGCCTAGTTTGGCCGAACCGGCGTAATCTATGGTGAGACTTGCCGTGACTAATGGGGTGGGTACGGGGCCTTGAAAGGCGGCATTGTAGCCCAAGGCTATATCGGCAAGGCTGCTAAATACACCGCCATGCATTAGGCTACGGGCGTTGCAATGTTTTTGCTCTACCTGTAAAGCAATGACCAAACCGCTGGAGGTTTTTTTATTAAAAATAGGACCCAGTAATTCTAAAAATGGGCTGCTTCTAAATGGAGGGCACCTCTATTAATTGCTTGTAGTCTCTGGCTTTACGTCTAATTCAGAATCAAGGCGGCCTTTCGAAGAAATGCTTATTGCCTTTCAAGGAAGACCAACGCAGAGTCTGAGTTAGACGTAAAGCCCCGAAGGGCGTGTCCGATGCATACATTTACGGCGTTGCGCCCCTTGAAAATGGAACCACCATTTCACTGCGGCGCGCGCCTTGTAACTGCACGCATCGGTCACGCAGAGGCTGCAATCAATTAATAGAGCTGCCCTCTAGGCTCAAACCCTTCTGCTGGTATATCCATAAAGAATTCCTTTCGATTATTAAATTAGTTGCCCAACACTAACAGCCTAAAAGCCGATTTTATAGGGTGAACACCTGTTTGCTAAAGGTTAATTGAGTTTAAAAAATCTTTTAGATTCCCATTCTTTATCATTAGCCCTAAATAACATAAAAATTTAATGCCTGCCGTAGCCTGTCTGAGTAATTTGATTAACTGCGCCAGTGTTATATAAAAAGTCTAGAATTGTCTGTTAATTGGCCAGTTAACACCTGTGTGCTAAGTATTAAGAAAACTAATAATGCAGCGGTACAAAAAATCGATAATTAGGATTCAGTGAAGTTTTTTATCCAACCCTCACCAAAAATATAATAAGAGTAAAAGATGAAATTAAAGCATGTGACATCCAGCTTGCTGGTGTGCGCTGCATTTATGTCAGCGCATGTACAGGCCAACAGTAATGAGGACGCTGTACATGAATTAGCGCAGGGCTGCTATGCAGTTCAATCGGGCGTAAATGGTCAGTTCTTAAAAAAATATACTAAAGGTGGCGCCATTGATGATGGCCTAAGCTACCGTTTTGAAAATGTAGGCGCGCAGGATGCCGCCCATTTTTTCTTTAAACCTTCCTCTTTAAATAACTATTTAATAACTGACAAAGACGGTCGTTACTTAGCAAGTCACTTACCTGCTGAAATAAGCGCGGGTCGTTATGCCGGAAAATTTGCCGAATGGGAAATCACCGCAAAGGATGATGAAAACGGTGGCCATGTATTTAAGTTGCGCGGCAACGCCTTAGACATGGGACTTAAACATAACTATTCAGACGGTGGTTTGTATTTCTTTGATTTATTAAATCCAAACAATAATACCAGCGAAAATAAGTTCACGTTAGTGGCACAAAATGATTGTACTGCGTTTCCAGAAGTCAGCACGAATGTAACGGGTAATCTAGACACCTTAAAAGGAGATGTTAATGCTCCTGTACGTGGTTGGATGGATGCGCATACGCACATCACATCTTATGAATTTTTTGGTGGTAAATTCATGGCGGGTGAACCGTTTAATCGTTGGGGTGTTGAAGAAGCACTTAAAGACAGCAGTGAATTGCATGGACCTGACGGTGCTTTAGATTTAATTGGAAATCTATATGCAGTGGGTGATGTAAACTTTCGCTACGATACTGAAGGTTGGCCTAACTTTCCTTATTGGCCAAGGCATGATGCGCTAAGTCATATGGGGTATTATTACAAATGGATGGAGCGAGCTTACTTGTCTGGGCAGCGCATGTTAACCATGTCTATCGTAGAGAGTGAAGTGTTGTGTTGGGCACAAAGCACCATTAACCCAGCCAGTTGGGTGAATCCAAATAGTTGTAATATTATGGATAGCATTCGTCTGCAAGCACAGCGCATTAATGAACTAGAAGCGTATATCGATGCTCAAAGTGGTGGTCCGGGTAAAGGTTGGTTCCGAATTATTCGCAACCCTAGCGACGCGCGCCAAATAATAGCCGATGGTAAGTTAGCGGTCCTACTGGGTATTGAAGCATCTGAAACCTTTGATTGTGGATTAAAAGATGATTGTAATCGCAATACCCTTGATGCCAAGTTAGATGAGGTTTATGACCTAGGTGTGCGTGCGGTTTATCCTACTCATAAATTTGATAATGAGTTGGGTGGCGCATCTACGAATGCAGCCGATGGTTTTATTAACCTGGGGCAGTATTTAAGTGCGGGTCGTTTTATGGAAACCAAAGAATGTGATGAACATACTGCCGGTAACTCGTTTACTTCAGGTTTCCCACTATTGGGATCTATTCCGTTTATCAGTGATATTTTAGATATCATTGGCTTAAACCCTCAGTACGATGAAACCATTGAACACTGTAATAAATATGGTTTGAG